>NZ_CAKJTP010000004.1:0-13496 GCF_917627335.1 Protofrankia sp. CiT1
GGGGGATGCCGGCCCCGCCCCGCGGCCGGCGGCCGAACCCGTGGTACAGGCCGCGGCGAACGTCGCTCCGGCGCGGGAGGCCGAGGGGGGCGCGGCGCGGGAGGCCGAAGCGGGCCAGCCGTCGGCCGGCCACCCGACAGGGTAAAAGATCCACGTCGGGCCTCCTCCCCGTCCCAGCGTCCCCGTCCCGTCCCCGTCGGCGGTCGCGCCCGGCATCATCGGCCGGCGAAGTATCCCAGCGCGGCCCGTAAAGACGGTTTCATGCCCGGTTGGCCACATCGGGCTCCGGGCTTTTAGCGATCACGGCGAATCCCGGGCACACGTGGCACACTCAGGAGTGCGCCTGGCCGGGACAGCCCCGTCACGGTGGCGCGTCCGGACAACGTCGTCCGCCTCACGGAGAATCCCTGAAGACGGACAGGACCCGCCGGATGCCGATCGCACAAGGCTTGTACGACCCCACATTCGAGCACGACGCCTGCGGGGTCGGTTTCGTCGTGGATGTCCGTGGTCGACGCAGTCATGAACTGATCGAACAGGGCCTCACCGTGCTGCGCAACCTCGACCATCGGGGCGCTTCCGGTTGCGACCCGGACACCGGTGACGGCGCCGGCATCCTGTTGCAGGTGCCAGACGCCTTCCTGCGTGACGTTGTCGATTTCCCACTGCCGCCAGCCGGTCAGTACGCGGTGGGCACGGCCTTTCTGCCGCAGGTCGCCGGTGATCGCGACAACGCTGTCCGCGCGATCAGCCGTATCGTCCGCGGGGAGGGCCTGCGGGTGCTGGGCTGGCGTGAGGTGCCGGTGGTCAGCCACATCGTCGGCCGGGCCGCGGCCGAGGTTGAGCCGCGGATGCGGCAGATCTTCCTTGGCCTGCCCGCCGCGGCCGGTGCTCCCGGCGCCGCCGATGGGCCCATCGATCTGCTGGACCTTGAGCGGCGGGCGTTCTGCGTCCGCAAGCGGGCTCGCCGGGAAGCCGGTGTGTACTTCCCATCACTGTCGGCGCGTACCACCGTCTACAAGGGCATGCTCACCACCCACCAGCTTTCGGCCTACTTCCCCGATCTCGATGATCCGCGTTTTGCCAGCGCGATCGCTCTCGTGCACAGCAGGTTCTCAACCAACACCTTCCCGAGCTGGCCGCTGGCCCATCCCTACCGTTATGTCGCTCATAATGGAGAGATCAATACGGTACGTGGCAACCGTAACTGGATGCGGGCTCGCGAGGCGCTGCTGGCCAGCGATCTTATCCCCGGCGACCTGCGCCGGATCTTCCCCATCTGCGCGGACGGCGCGAGCGACTCGGCCAGTTTCGACGAGGTTCTGGAACTGCTCCACCTGGGCGGGCGCAGCCTCCCGCATGCCGTTCTTATGATGATCCCGGAGGCTTGGGAGAACCACGACGAGATCGACCCGGCTCGCCGGGCGTTCTACCGGTTCCACTCGGCGCTGATGGAGCCGTGGGACGGTCCGGCGTCCATTGCGTTCACCGATGGAACGGTCATCGGCGCGGTGCTCGATCGTAACGGATTGCGTCCGTCTCGTTACTGGGTAACCGATGACGGTCTGGTTGTCATGGCCTCCGAGGTCGGCGTCCTGGATCTTCCCGCGCACAGAGTGGTGCAGAAGGGCCGGCTCCAGCCGGGGAAGATGTTCCTGATCGACACCGCGCAGGGCCGGATCGTCGACGACGAGGAGATCAAGTCGGACCTGGCCGCCGCCGCGCCGTACGGGGAATGGCTGCACGCGGGCCTGATCGCCCTGGATGATCTACCCGAACGCGAGCACGTCGTCTACGGCCACTCCTCGGTCCGCCGGCGCCAGCAGGTCTTCGGTTACACCGAGGAGGAACTGCGCGTCATCATCGCGCCCATGGCCCGAGCCGGTGTCGAACCCATCGGCTCGATGGGCACCGACACGCCGGTCGCGGTGCTCTCCGGACGCCCGCGCCTGCTCTTCGACTACTTCAGCCAACTGTTCGCGCAGGTGACCAACCCTCCGTTGGACGCGATCCGGGAGGAGATGGTCACGAGCCTGGGCCGGACGCTCGGCCCTGAGGGCAATCTGCTGGCGCCGTCACCGGCGTCGTGCCGGCTGGTGCACCTGCCGTTCCCGGTTATCAGCAACACGGAGCTTGCCAAGATCGTTGGCATCAACGACGACGGTGACATGCCTGGGTTCGCGGCGGTGACTGTCCGTGGCCTCTACGATGTGGACGGCGGCGGCACGGCGCTCGCCGAGCGGCTCGACGAGATCTGCCGTGGCGTCAGCGAGGCGATCGCGGACGGTGCCCGCGTCGTCGTCCTGTCCGACCGCGATTCCGATCGGCACAAGGCGCCGATTCCCTCGCTGCTGCTCACCGCGGCCGTCCACCACCACCTCATCCGGGAGAAGACCCGGACCAAGGTCGGTCTCATCGTGGAGTGTGGTGACGCCCGCGAGGTCCACCATGTCGCCCTGCTTCTCGGATACGGTGCGGCCGCTGTCAACCCCTATCTGGCCTTCGAGTCGATCGACAACATCCTCGACGGCGGCGAGCTGGCCGGCATCACCCGTGAGCAGGCCCAGAAGAACCTCATCAAGGCGCTGGGCAAGGGCGTGCTCAAGGTGATGAGCAAGATGGGCATCTCCACCGTGGCCAGCTACACCGGAGCCCAGGTGTTCGAGGCGATCGGCCTGTCCCAGCAGCTGGTGGGCACCTACTTCACCGGGACGCCGTCCCGGCTGGACGGTGTGGGCATCGACGTCATCGCGGATGAGGTGGCGGCCCGTCACCACAAGGCGTACTCGGTGGTCTCCTCGGAGCTTGCCCACCGCAACCTGGACACCGGCGGTGAATACCAGTGGCGCCGCGAGGGTGAGGTGCACCTGTTCAACCCGGAGACGGTCTTCCTGCTCCAGCACGCCACGCGCAGCCGTCAGTACGAGGTGTTCAGGCAGTACACCGCCACCGTCGACGAGTTGTCGCGGCGCAGCGCCACCCTGCGCGGCTTGTTCTCGCTGCGCGAGGGACTGCGTCCGCCGGTTCCGATCGACCAGGTCGAGCCCGTGTCGGAGATCCTCAAGCGGTTCGCCACCGGTGCGATGTCCTACGGGTCCATCAGCGCCGAGGCGCACGAGACGCTGGCGATCGCGATGAACCGGATCGGGGCGAAGTCCAACACCGGCGAGGGCGGCGAGGACGCCGAACGGTTCACCCCGGACGCCAACGGCGACCTCCGCCGATCCTCGATCAAACAGGTCGCCAGCGGCCGCTTCGGCGTGACCAGCGAGTACCTCGCCAACGCCGACGACATCCAGATCAAGATGGCACAGGGCGCCAAGCCCGGTGAGGGCGGCCAGCTGCCCGGGCACAAGGTCTACCCGTGGATCGCGCGCACCAGGCACTCGACGGCGGGCGTGGGCCTGATCTCACCACCGCCGCACCACGACATCTATTCCATCGAGGATCTCGCCCAGCTCATCCACGACCTGAAGAACGCCAACCCGCGGGCCCGGGTGCACGTCAAGCTCGTCGCTGAGGTCGGTGTGGGCACGGTGGCCGCCGGAGTGTCCAAGGCCCACGCCGATGTCGTCCTGATCTCCGGGCATGACGGTGGTACCGGCGCATCCCCGCTGACCTCGCTCAAGCACGCCGGCGCCCCCTGGGAGCTGGGGCTGGCCGAGACTCAGCAGACGCTGCTGCTCAACGGCCTGCGCGACCGGATCGTCGTCCAGGTGGACGGCCAGCTCAAGACCGGTCGGGATGTCATCGTCAGCGCGCTGCTGGGCGCGGAGGAGTTCGGCTTCGCGACCGCGCCGCTGGTGGTCGCTGGGTGCGTGATGATGCGGGTGTGTCACCTCGACACCTGCCCGGTGGGCGTGGCGACCCAGAACCCGGAGCTGCGCGCCCGCTTCACCGGTAGGCCCGAGTTCGTGGAGACCTTCTTCACCTTCATCGCCGAGGAGGTGCGTGAGTACCTCGCGGCGTTGGGCTTTCGCTCGCTGCACGAGGCTGTCGGCCGCGTGGAGGTACTCGACGCGCGCGCCGCGGTCGACCACTGGAAGGCCGCCGGCCTTGACCTCACCCCGTTGCTGCACGCGCCGGAACGTCCCTTCGAGGGCTCCCTGCACTGCACGACCGCTCAAGACCATGGTCTGGACAAGGCCCTGGACAACTCCCTGATCCAGCTCTGCGAGGGGGCGCTGGAGGATGGCCGGCCCGTGTGGCTGGAGATGCCGATCCGTAATGTCAACCGGACGGTCGGCACCATGCTCGGTTTCGAAGTGACCAGGCGTTACGGCGCTGTGGGCCTTCCCGATGACACGATCTCGCTGCGGTTCACCGGTTCGGCCGGGCAGAGTTTCGGCGCGTTCGTGCCACGCGGGGTGACCCTCACCCTGGAGGGCGACGCCAACGACTACACCGGCAAGGGCCTGTCCGGTGGACGGATCATCGTCTTCCCGCCCAAGGAGGCGCCGTTGCGCGCCGAGGAGAACATCGTCGCCGGCAACGTGCTGCTCTACGGCGCCACGGCCGGCGAGGCGTTCTTCCGGGGCATCGTGGGGGAGCGCTTCTGCGTCCGTAACTCCGGCGCGACCGCCGTCGTCGAAGGCCTTGGCGATCATGGATGCGAGTACATGACCGGCGGCACCGTGGTCGTGCTCGGGCCCACGGGCCGTAACTTCGCGGCCGGGATGAGCGGTGGCGTGGCCTTTCTCCACAACCCGGTCCTGCGCCGGATCAACACCGAGATGGTCGACGTGGACCTGCTGGACGACGGCGACCGGGCGCTGCTGCTCACCCTGATCGCCCGGCACCGGCGGGAGACCGGGTCGACCGTGGCGGCGGGCCTGCTCGCGGACTGGGACTCCGAGCAGTCCTCCTTCGTCAAGATCATGCCTCGAGACTACAAGCGGGTGCTCGCCGCGATGCGCAAAGCCGAGGAGGACGGCCTGCCGGCCGAAGACTTGATCATGTCGTCGTCCCGTGTCTGACCGGCGTTGCGGCAGCGGTCCCGATAAGATCATTCGACAGGAGTGGCATGGCTGACCCGACCGGTTTCCTCAAGCACCACCGGGAGCTGCCGACGCGCCGGCCCGTCGATGTGCGCATCGCGGACTGGCACGAGGTCTACGAACCGTTCCCGGTCGAATCCCTGCGGCAGCAGGCGGCACGGTGCATGGACTGCGGCATTCCCTTCTGTCACAACGGCTGCCCGCTCGGGAACATCATCCCAGAATGGAACGACCTGGTGCGGCGCTCCGGCTGGGGCGAGGCGATCGAGCGGCTGCACGCGACCAACAACTTCCCGGAGTTCACCGGACGGCTGTGCCCGGCGCCGTGCGAGACCGCGTGCGTGCTGGGCATCTCCGATGATCCGGTGACCATCAAGCAGGTCGAGGTATCGATCATTGACCGGGCGTGGGCTGATGGCACGGTCCGGCCGGTCCTGCCGTCCGCCCGCACCGATCAGCGGGTCGCCGTGGTCGGGTCCGGCCCGGCGGGGCTCGCCGCGGCTCAGCAGCTCACCCGGGCTGGCCACAACGTCGTCGTGTATGAGCGAGCCGACCGTATCGGTGGGCTGCTGCGTTATGGCATTCCCGAGTTCAAGCTGGAAAAGCGGCTGCTGGACCGCCGCCTCGCGCAGATGCGAGCCGAGGGCACCGTGTTCATACCCTCGTGCAACGTGGGTGTGGACATCACCGCGGACGAACTGCGCGCCTCCTATGACGCGATCGTGCTTGCCGGCGGCTCGACGATCGGGCGTGACCTGGACGTGCCCGGCCGGGAGCTGGCCGGTATCCATCTCGCCATGGAGTACCTGGTTCCCGCGAACCGGGTACAGCAGGGCGACTGTACCGAATCGCCGATCAACGCGGCGGGCAAGCGGGTTGTCATCATCGGTGGTGGTGACACCGGCGCGGACTGCCTGGGTACCGCGCACCGCCAGGGCGCGGTGTCCGTGCACCAACTGGAGATCATGCCGCGGCCGCCACGGCTGCGTCCCGTGAGCAACCCATGGCCGACCTGGCCGGTCGTCTACCGGGTGTCGAGCGCGCACGAGGAGGGCGGGGAACGGCTCTTCGCCGTCTCCACCGAATGTTTTCTCGGTGATGACCTGGGTCAGGTCCGCGCGTTGCGCATGCACGAGGTCGCCATGGTCGACGGCCGCTTCGAGCGGGTGCCGGACACCGACGTCGAGCTGGCCTGCGACCTCGTGCTGCTGGCGATGGGTTTTACCGGGCCGGAACGGCCAGGCCTGCTGGAACAGCTCGGCGTCGCGTTCGACAGCCGTGGCAACGTTGCCCGGGACGCCGGCTGGGCGAGTTCGGTCGCGAAGGTGTTCGTTGCCGGAGACATCGGCCGGGGCCAGTCCCTGATCGTGTGGGCGATCGCGGAGGGCCGGGCTGCCGCCGCGGCGGTGGACCGTTATCTGCGTGGCAGCAGCGAGCTGCCCGAACCGGTCGTTCCGACCCGGAGATGATCGTCAGCGGCTGCGGCGCGGGCGGTAGGCTTCTCAGCAATACGCAGGGATCCCGCTGGAGGGCGACGAGGCCAGATGCTGGACAGACGGTTCATCCGGGAGAATCCCGACACCGTGCGGGCAGCCGCTCGGGTCAAGGGAGTCGACCTCGACGTCGATGGCATCCTGCTCCTCGACCGCTCCGTGCGGGCACTGCAGCATACGCTGGACACCGCCCAGCGTGAGCGCAGGGAGCTCGCCGGTGGGTTCAAAGCCGCGGGCGAGGCAGAGCGTGAGCGCCTGCGGGAACGTTCCGGCGTTCTCGACGAGCGGCTGCGCCAGACCCGGGAGGAGCTGGAGCGGGCCAGCGCACACCTGCGGGACCTGCTGCTGCGGACACCGAACATCCCGTGGAGCGGGGCGCCGGTCGGACCGGATGAGGCGGCGAACACCGTCATCCGGGTGTGGGGCGAGCGCCCGGCGTTCGACTTCACCCCCGTCGACCATGTCGAGCTGGCCGAGAAGCGTGGCTGGGCGGAGTTCGAACGGGCCCGTAGCGCCTCGGGGGAGCGGGCGTACGCGCTCGCCGGTGACCTCGTGCTGTTGGAGCGGGCCGTGCACTCCTACGCGCTGGACCTGCTGGCAAGCCGGGACTTCCGGCTGCTGTCGGTGCCGTCGCTGGTCAAGCGTGACGCGCTGGTCGGTACCGGTTTCCTGCCGGGGCACGGTGAGGAGATCTACCAGCTGCCCGGGGACGATCTCTATCTCGCTGGTACCGCCGAGGTCGCGCTGGTCGGTCTGCACTCCGGGGAGATGCTGTCCCTGCGTGACCTGCCGTTGCGCTATGCCGGGATCTCGCCGTGTTTCCGTCGGGAGGTCGGCAGCGCCGGGCGTGACGTCCGTGGGCTGCTGCGCGTGCACCAGTTCGAGAAGGTCGAACAGTTCGTGATCTGCGTGGCCGACGAGGCGGAGTCGGCCCGCTGGCACGCCGAGCTGCTCGGCACCGCTGAACACGTCCTGCAGTCCCTGGGCCTGGCCTACGAGGTGGTGGAGTGCGCCACCGGCGACATGGGCCTCGGCAAGTTCCGGATGAACGACATCAATACGTGGTTCCCGTCGCTGGAGCGCTTCCGGGAGACCCACAGCTGCTCGACCCTGCACGACTGGCAGGCCCGCCGGGCGAACATCCGTTACAAGGACGCTGACGGGCGGGTCCGGTTCGCCCACACGCTGAACAACACGGCGGTGGCAACACCTCGGCTACTGGCCGCAATCATGGAGAACTTCCAGACCGCTGATCATCATGTCCGCGTCCCCAAGGTGCTGCGGCCTTATCTCGGCGACCGCGAGATCATCTAAGAGCGTGTTTGAGATCGGGCTTTCGATCAGTGAGCCGCGTCCAGGCACCCCCTGGCAAGGCGGAAGGCCGAAGCGATACCGGATGAGTTGTATCGGTTTGGCCGACAACGCAGCCAGAGGGAGCCTGGGCGCGGCGAGCCGGAATGATGATCTCAAACGCGCTCTGAGAGCGCCCGGCAATAGGGGCGTGGTTCAAGGAGCGGGGCCGGGGTGCGTAGATCGCGAGGCGGAGGAGGAGGCACCGGAGGTTGTGGGTGTCGACCGACGACAACGATGCGAGGTGTGTACCCCGGCCCCGCGCGCCGCGTCTCCTGTTGCCGGTCGCTCTGAGCCCGGAGTAGCGGGCAGCTGTGGATGACGGTGGCCCGGGTGGATTCCCGCCCGCCCGCAGCGCATTGGGTCTGCGCGTGGCACTCGCCCTGTTCGGGCTCCTGTTCTGCGTCGGCGCTTGCGCCTATTACGCGGTTTCCGATCGGCCGTTGCCCGCCGCCGTACTCGCTCTGATCGCCTTGACAGCGGTGGCCGACCTCGTTGTCATCATGCGGCGGATGCGCCGGGAACGGCGCTGAGAGCGTGTCCGAGGAATTTCCGAGAAGTGTCTGAGGAAGCTCAGCGACGCCTTTACCTGGGCTTCCTCGCGTGTCCGGCTCAACCGCACTGTCCACATCCGCGGGTCACGCCGTGTGCCGATGTTCGTGGACACGGTCGAGCGCCCCTGGGGAGGCTCGGACAGCATCCACACAGAACCAGGTCAAAGCGAGCCTGGTCGTGTCGGCCCGCGTACCTGCACACTTATCACGTCCAGTGACGGATCCCAGCCGGCGGCGGCGCGCGCACTGACCGGGGGGCGCTGTCGGCCGGTCGGCCGCGCAGTACCGGACGCGATACACGGAGGAACGCAGACGGCACACGATGATCCCACACGTCGCGAGCACTCCTGGCTGGCCCGCGCAGCGCTTGCGGGTCTGGTCTCTGGCTCGGACGCTGATCCTCAGCGACTACGACTACCTGGCCAGCTGGGCGACCAGCCTCGCGTTCGAGGTCCGCGCGGCGGCGCAGGCCCAGGCCATCCACGTTCACCGGTGGGTCTTCGCCGTCCCGCACGTCTTGTGCGACGACGGCGACACCATCCAGGCCCGGCCCCTGTTCACCGCCCCTTTTCAGCCTGGCGAGACCGAGACGATCAGCTGGATGAGCTACGACGACGGCGATGGCATCGACTACGGCCGGGTCGAGTTCGCCCGCCGTCCCAACGACGAGTCCGTCTTCGACGAACCCGAGTACTTCGCCGTCCCGATGCACCCGCTGCCCCGCCACCCCGGCGCCGCCCTGCACCGCCTCCTCACCTCCGGCATCCCCGACCTCGCCTCGGCGCTTCCGCAGCGACCCTGAATGCCATCCGGTCAAGATCTGTTGGCCCGCGCGGCAGACGGCCCGGCTGGCGAACTTTCCGACCCGCATCCGGGGCCGATGCGCCGAATCGGAGAGGGCGTCGATCATCGTTTCCGCAGCTCAGATGCCCACGCGTGGCCGAGGTCAAATCTTCCCCGCCCGGGGAATGAGTCGCGCCTGGGCATGGGTCATCGTTACAACGCACCCCACCAGAGCACAGGCGATCTTCCGCCTGTGGTGCCGCGGAGCTGGGGGCGGGACGGCTCGGAAGGATCTTCGTTGACTCAGATGACTGGCACGTCCAGCGCCCCGGACCGGGCGACTGAGGTCCGTAACGCGCTGGTGGACAAGCTCTGCGTGACCGGCATGATCACCTCTCTGGAGGTGGAGCGGGCGTTTCGTGCCGTGCCGCGGCACCTGTTCGTTCCCGAGGGCACCTCGCTGGAGGTTGCCTACAATGCCGACGACTCGGTGGCGGTCAAGCGGGCCGCGGACGACGTGATCATCTCGTCGATCAGTGCTCCGTTCATCCAGGCTCGGATGATCGAACAGGCCGGGCTCGGTCCCGGGATGAGCGTGATCGAGATCGGGTCCAGTGGCTACAACGCCGCGCTCCTCGCCGAGGTCGTCGGTCCCTCGGGCCGAGTAATCAGCATGGACATCGATCCCGAGGTGACCGACCGGGCCCGCGAGATTCTGGAGACGACCGGGTACGCGGACCGGGTCGCGGTCATCCGCGCGGACGCTGAGGACGGCGTGGCCGAGCTCGGCGACCGGGTCGACGCGATCCTGGTGACGGCCGGTGCCTGGGACCTCTCGCCGGCGTGGCTCGCGCAGCTGGCCGAGGACGGCCGGATCGTCGTACCGCTGCGGATGAACGGGATCACCCGGTCGATCGGGTTCCGCCGCGACGGCGATCACCTGGTGAGCACCTCGGCCGAGGTGTGCGGGTTCGTCCCCATGCAGGGTGCCGGTGCCCACGACGAGCGGGTCTTCCTTCTGCCTGACGGGCACGGCCGTCATGTCCGGCTGCGTTTCGACGTTGACCCGCCCCAGGATCTGGATCTTCTGGACGGTGTCCTCGCGGCGCCTCGGACCGAGGTGTGGTCCGGGGTCACGATCCGTAACGGCGTGTCCTTCGCCGACCTGCACCTGTGGTTCGCCTGCTTCCTGCCGGGCTTCTGCCGGCTGGCGGCGGACGAGGGAACCGACCTCGCCGCCGACCGCAAGAGTTGGTTCCCCTTCGGGGCCGTGCAGGGCGACTCGTTCGCCTATCTGGCGGTGCGCCCGGCGTTGGACGGCGCCGGGGTCGAGTTCGGCGGACGAGCGTATGGCCCGCACGGCGAGGCCGCTGCCACCGCGCTCGTCAAGCAGATCCAGGCCTGGGATCGCCAGGCACGGGGCGGACCGGCCCCGACCTTCGCCTACTGGCCGACGGGCACCGACCGTCCGCCGGCCGGCGAGGGCACGGCCGTGCTGGCGAAGACCCACGGCCTGGTCTCGATCTCCTGGCCGGTCGCGGACTGACCTGGCCGGTCCAGGACGCACCACCCACCCGAGAAATCCCCCACCAGAACAAGGAGTGATCTCGATGTCGCCGGTGCTGATGGCCGACCAGGCGGAGTCCGTGGACTTCGCTCTTGACGACGCGGAGCTGGAACTGGACATGCGGGTGGTGGAGTCCACCACCCGGATCGTGATCATGATGTGCGACACGAGCGACGGCTGCGGCCAGAGCTGCAGCACCAGCGCGTGCAGCACCTCCTCCAACGACCCGTCCTGATCTAGCCGTCCCGCCGTCGGTACCTGCCCGACCTGGGTGCCGACGGCGGATCCCGCACCGGCGAGGAGAGGGGATCGCCATGGCCGTGCCCCCGCGCTACCAGCACACCAGCTTCCTCCAGGTCCGCGCTTCGACGGACCCGGGCGGCCTCGAACTGCCGACTGATCTCGATCTGTCCGACGCGGGCGCGGTCGAGCAGGAAGGCCGGGCATGGCTGGCCAAGACCTGGGCGCACCCGGAGGTGCGGGCGGCGCTGCTACTGGCGAGTACCGATCTCTGTACCCGCGTCGAGCAGATTCTTGACGACGGCGCCGGGCAGCGGTCCGGGACGGAGGTCCGGCGAGCCCTCACCGCCGTGGCGTCCTACCTACTGCGGTGGCAGCGGCGCGCGACACCGTTCGGGATATTCGCCGGCATCAACACCGCGACCGTCGGGCCGGCTACCGCCGAGGCGGGACGTGCACATCAAGCCGTGGCACGCGCGGACGCCGAGTGGGTCACGGCGCTCGTCGATCAGCTCGAAGGGCATCCGGAGCTGCGTGGGCGGCTGACGGTGGTGGCCGACAGCGCGCGGATCGTGCGCGACGGTCGGGTCATCGTGCACCGGCGGGCCGAGGCGGGTGCCTCGAGCCCGGGGCCGCTGCGAGAGTCGTCTGTACGGCTGACCCGACCGGTCCGCTTCGCCTTGGCGGAGGCCGGCAACCCGATCCAGCTGGACGCGCTCGTCGCACGGACGGCAACCAGGTTCCCCACCGCCTCCCCGGACAAGATCCGCGCGCTGGTACACGGTCTGGTCGACGGCGGCCTTCTGATCACGAACCTGCGACCACCGATGACAGCCGTCGATGCCCTGACCCATCTGGCCGACGCGTTACGCGCAGCTGGCCCGGAGGGCCTGACCGACGTGAGCGACCTGCTGCGCGAACTCGACAGGCTCCGCGCCATGCTGGCCACTCATAACCGCACGCCCGATCCGCAGCAGGCCGCGCAGACGCGCCGGACGGTCGCCGCGCGGATGACCTCGCTTGCACCGGGAGCCGGTCAGATGCTCGCGGTCGACACCCGGCTCGACGCGCAGATCGCCGTCCCCGAGCGGGTTCTCACCGAGGCGGCGCTCGCGGCCAGCGTGCTGCTGCGGCTGTCCCGCCAGCCGTTCGGCTCGACAGCCTGGCTGGACTATCACGCGCGGTTCCGGGCCCGCTACGGCCCCGGCGCTCTGGTTCCGGTTCGGGAGCTGGTTGCCGAGTCGGGGCTGGGCTATCCCGGCGGGTATCTCGGTGCACCGCGAGCGAGGCCTGCCTGGCGGATGCTGACCGACCGCGACACCGCGCTCCTGACCCTGATCCAGCAGGCCGCCGTGGACGGGGCCGAGGAGATCGCGCTGACCGACGCGGACGTCGAGGAACTGGCTGTCGGGGAGCACCAGGACATCGTGCCGCCGCAGCGGGTCGAGCTCGGTGTCGAGGTGTGGGCGGTCTCGACCCATGCGCTCGACCGCGGGGACTTCCGGCTGCGGGTCACCGCCGCCCCGCGGACCTGCACCAGTATGGCCGGACGGTTCGCCCACCTGCTCGATCCGGCCGACCGCGACCGGCTGGCCGCGACGTACACAGCCAGGGCGAAGGCGGGGGAGCGGGAGCAGCCGCTGGCGGCGCAGCTGTCCTTCCCGCCGCGCCGTCCGCACAACGAGAACGTGGCGCGTGTCGAACCGCTGCTGCCGGACGTCGTCTCCCTCTCGGAGCATCCTGACCCCGCCCACCCCGAGGTCAGGTTGATCGATCTGGATGACCTGGCGGTCACCGCCGACGCCGCGCAGATGTACCTGGTGCAGCGCTCCACCGGCCGGCGGGTGATCCCTCGAATTCCGCACGCGCTGGACACCAGCGTGCAGAGCCCACCGCTGGCCCGCTTCCTCGCCGAGGTCGCCGACGCCCGCAGCGCCGTGTTCGGCGGGTTCGACCTCGGCGCGGCCCGCGTCCTGCCCTACGTGCCGCGCATCCGCTACGGCCGCACGGTGCTGGCCGTCGCCCGCTGGATGCTCACCTCCACCGACCTGCCCCGTGAGCAGTCCGGCAACGAAAGGCAGGAAGCACTGTGTGCCTGGCGGCAGCGGTGGCGCGTGCCTGCACGTATCGTGCTCTGCCACGGCGAGCTTCGCCTACCCCTTGACCTGGATCGTCATCTGGACCGGGCGCTGCTGCTGACCCACCTGGAGCGGGCCGGCCGGATCGAGGTGCAGGAGGACGGGCCGCCCAACGCACAGGGCTGGATCGGCCGGCCGGCCGAGCTGCTGATCCCGTTGACCGCGATCAGCCCACTGGCACGGCCACTCCCCGTGACCACAGCGCCGGGAGCGGTACATCGTCCGGGGGACTCCGCCCTTCTGCATGCACAGCTTGTCGGAAACCCGGCTCGGTTCGACGACATCCTCACCGGCCACCTGCCGAGGCTGGTCGCCAGCATGGAAGGGCTTGTCGGGCTGTGGTGGGTCCGGCGACACCGCGACATGATCCTTCC
>NZ_CAKJTP010000004.1:14117-20469 GCF_917627335.1 Protofrankia sp. CiT1
GCATCGATGGTGGACCTGGCCGCCTCCTTCGCTCCCGACCTGCCGGCCGGGTACCAGGCACTCGTCGGATGCCTTCGGCAGGAGCACGGTGCCCTGGACCGCACCCTGCGGGACCAGGCTCTCGACCTGGCCGATCCCGGCGGTGACCACCAAGCGGTTCGTGCCCTGACCGGCGGTGAGGCAGTCGTCAGAGCCTGGAACGCCCGAGCCACCGCGCTGGCGCTGTACTACCAGGCCCTCGCGCGGCAGCGTGATCCGCGGACAGTGCTGCGGACTCTCCTGCACAAGCACCATGTGCGCGCCGTCGGTGTCGATCCGACCCTGGAGAGGGAAACCGGGCGCCTCGCCCGCGCCGCCGCACTGCGCCACCTCGCTCTGGCCGGTGCCCGGTGACCCCCGGCACCGGTGCCGCGGTGGAGACGTTCTCCGCCGACGACGCGGTCAGACAGTCCCTGGCCCGAGGCCCGGCCGGGACGGCGCTCCTGCAGATCGAGCGGGCCCGGACCGGCTCGGGTAGCTGGGACACCGCACAGGCCCACATCCGGCGGGCCGTCGCCGGGCCGGTCGACGCCGCCGAGCACACCGGCCTGTACTACGGGGCGCCCGCCCTCGCCTTCCTCCTGCACGCCGCCGCCGACGGGAATCCCCGCTACCGCAGCGCCCGCGACACGCTGGACACCCACATACAGCGTCTGACCCGCCAGCGGCTGACCCTCGCTGCCAGCAGAGCCGAACGCGGCGAGCCCACCACGTTCGCCGAATACGACCTGTTCTACGGCCTGACCGGCATCGGCGCCCTCCTGCTCCGCAGCCACCCCGACAGTGAGATCCTCGCCGACCTCCTGCGGTACACGGTCAGTCTGACCCGGCCGCACCGCGAGAACGGTGTCGACCTGCCGGGCTGGTGGGTCGCACATGACCCGGACGACGCTCTGCCGACTCCGGGTGGGCACGCGAACCTCGGCATGGCGCACGGCGCGGCCGGCCTGCTCGCCTTCCTCGCTCTCGCCGCCGCGGAAAGGAGCCTGGTCGACGGCCAGGACGAAGCGATAGCCACCCTGACCGACTGGTTCGACCAGTGGCGCCAAGACGGCGCGGACGGCCCCTGGTGGCCACAGTGGATCACCCGCGAGGATCTGCGCACCGGCCGCCCCACCCAGACCAGCCCCGGCCGCGTCTCCTGGTGCTACGGCACGATCGGCATCGTCCGCGCTCAGCAGCTTGCCGCCCTCGCCATCCACGATCATCGACGGGCACAGGACGCCGAGGCCATCCTCGCCGCCGCTCTGACCGATTCCCAGCTCGACCGGATCAGCGATCTCGGCCTGTGCCACGGCCTGGCCGGGATCTACCAAACCGCCTATCGAGCCGCCCGTGACGCGCGAAGCTCCGCCATCGGCCGCCGGCTTCCCACGATCGCCACCCGGCTCGCGCGGCACGCCACCGCCTCTTCCACCTCCAGCGGGCAGGACAGCGGGCTGCTGACCGGCGCTGCGGGGATTGCCCTGGCCAGTGGAATCCACCCGACATGTCGGACCGCCACGCACGGGATGGGACACATGCCTGCTCATAGCCTGAGCATCACCGCCCCCCAAGACCTCGCTGCCGGCGTCATCGCGGTGCTCGCCGGCGCCGACCTGCACGCCACAGCCACCAGCAACGCGCTCGACCCCGCCGACCTGGCCGACGCGGTACGGGTCTACCAGGCGGCTGGACTCGCGGCGCTTGAACAGCGCGCCGACCAGAACTGCTACCAGGTACGGGTCCAGTTCCCCGACTGGTCCACCGCCGAAGCCACCGCCGCCACACAGCTCGGCCCACGCCTGGACCAGCTCCAGGCCGGCGGCGCGGTCGGCGGCTGGTGGTTCCTGCGCAAGCACCCCTGCTGGCGGCTCCGCCTGCACCGCGCGGACACCACGGCCGTCGACCAGGTGCTCGACGAGCTGACCGCCATCGGAGCACTCACTCGCTGGTGGTCGACGGTCTACGAACCGGAAACCTTCGCCTTCGGCGGCCCAACCGGGATGAACGCCGTCCATGAACTGTTCTGCGCTGACAGCCGCGGCGTCCTCGACTACCTGCGCCACGACACCCCCGGCCTCGGCCGCCGCGAACTCTCGATCCTGCTGATCAACGGCCTCCTACAGGCGGCCGGCCTCGACACCTTCGAACGCGGCGACGTCTTCGCCCGGGTCGCCGGCCTACGCCCCGCCTCACCGGCCGCCGACCACCCGAAGATCGCTCAGCTCGCCGCGAACGTGCGGCTGCTTCTGTCCATCCCCGACCTGCCCACCAGCGACCTGTTCGCCTCCGGCGGGCCGGTCGCGCATGCCGCCCCCTGGCTCACCGCCTTCGACACCGCCGGCCGTCAACTCGGCGACGCCGCCGCACAGACAAAGCTCGGCCGCGGACTCCGGGCGATCCTCACCCATGTGCTGATCTTCCAGTGGAACCGGTTCGGCCTGTCCGCCACCAGCCAGGCCGTTCTCGCCCGCGCGGCTGCCACAGCCCTCCTGCCTGGGGACTAGCGGATCATGAATCCCGTAGCATTGGCCGTGGCTTGCTTCTTCCCCTTGATCAGCCGTCCCCGCCTGGCCTGCCCGCCTCTCAGCCGAGGCCCGCACGGCCTTGGCGGAGAGCACGCCGACATACTCGTGGGAGCTCCAGGTGGCAGCCTGTCTGGAAGTGATCTGTGCTGAGGACACACCTACTCAACGCCTCCGGCCTGAGAGCGGGAACCCTGCCTGAACCGCTACTGGAGTCCGTTCTCAGCTCCGCCCGCACCGCCGAAGCTGCGATCGTTACGTCGATACACCCTCAGTGACGGTGATCTCGGTCAGTACCCGCGGGCGCTCGGCCGGCCTTGAGCGCCGTCGACGGCGACGTCGGCTCCGTTCACCCAGCTAGCCCGGTCGGACAAAAGGAAGGTCACCACGTCCGCGACCTCCTCGGCGGTGCCCAGCCGGTGCGCGGGGAAGTCCCGCTGCACGAACGTCTCGAAGTCCTCCGGATGCTGGCGGGCGTAGTTCTCCCAGCCGCCCCCGGGGAAGAGGATGGACCCTGGGCTCACCGCGTTGACCCGCACGTTGAACGGCCCCAGCTCCCGGGCGAAGGCTGAGGCCAGGTAGATCTCCGCGACCTTGGCCGCCCCGTACTGCGCCCGGGGCGACGGCTTCGAGGCCGAGATCGACGAGACGATGACGACCGATCCGCCGCCGTTCTTCTTCATGTGCGGGACGGCCGTGCGGATGGCTCGGACGGCGTGGCCGGCGTTGAGGTCGAACGTCTGCGCCCAGTCTTCAGGGGTCGAGTCGAGAAGGTCCCCTCCGACGGTGCCACCGACGTTCGCGACCAACAGGTCGACGCCTCCGAAGCGATTGGCTGCCTCCTCGACGAACCGTTCGACCTGGCCAGGCTGGGTCACGTCGGCGATCAGGCTGAAGACGTCCGAGTCGCCCAGGCCGAGGCTCGCTGCGGCCTGGGCGAGGGCGTCGGAGTCGCGTCCGCAGATCCCGACCCGGCAGCCCTCGGACGCAAGGCGGGACGCGATCGCCCGGCCGATGCCGCGAGAGCCACCGGTGACGAGCGCGACCTTGCCGTTCAGATGAAGATCCACTAGAGGATGTCCGCCTGTCGATCATGTGCCGCTGAACCGGCGCCGGGGTTGGAAGGGGCCCGCCGCTGCATGCTGCGGACCGTGCGGGACAGGTTCATCTGGCGCTCACGTAGGTCGCGGACGGCCGACAGCTCCTGGTAGGGGCGCAGCTCCCGCACGACCTCACTGGTGCGGCGAACGATCAGATCCACCGGGCGTTCGGTCGCGCAGATCTCCAGCGCCTCGACGGTCACGGCGCACGCCCTGTCCGGTTCCTTCTGTCGCACCGCGGCGAGCGCGAGGTCGACCCGGGCCAGGGCCCGCGCGACCGGCCAGTTCACCGCCGTCGCGTCGCACAACGTCACCGCCTGCTGGGCGAAGGTCCGCGCCTTCTCGGGCCGGCCGAGCGCCGTGTAGGCCGTGCCGGCGTAGAACGGCAGGTAGGGGTAGTCGAAGGAGAAGATGCTGTGCGAGGCCTTCTCCGTCACCGACTCGAAGGAGCCCTCCGCGCGGGCGAACGCGACGCTGACACCATCGGCGTCGCCCAGACGCGCATGGGCTCGTCCCTGCTGCGCAAGGAGTCGAGTCTGGACGAAGGAGTTCCGCGGGGCGATGTCCAGACCGGCAAAGGCATAGCGCAGCGCGTCCGCCGCGGCACCGGTGTAGAAGGCAATCATCGCCTGTGTTCCTCGGACCCATGCCCCCAGCCGCGTGTCGCCGGATTCCGAGGCGAGCTGCCACGCCGTCAGGCAGTGCGCGTGCGCCACGGCGCTGTCACCGAGATCGAGCGCCAGATGCCCCATCAGTCCCGACAGCCATCCACCGACGACACACAGGCGCTGCCGCTGGCTCAGCGTCTGTCGGCCCGCCGCCATCACGGAGACCCGCTGCCGGCACTCGCGGACCTGGACGAACAGCTGCTCGGGCGGCGTATGCAAGTAGGACAGGCCGAACCGCTGCACCTCCAGATCAAGGTGCTCCAGCGTCGTCGAGCCGAGATCGGACTCCTCCCAGCGCTGCCCGAACATCGCCGACTCCACCGCCGACTGGGCGAGTAAGGCCGTGACGGCAGACGCGCCCGCAGCAGCGAGAACCTCGCGACGCTTCGTCGGTGACCCCTCTCCCTCGACCCCGACAGACACCGGTATCCGCGAACGCACGGCGGGAGGCCTGGATATTGGCTCATTGTCCACGAACGCCGGCAGAAGCGCAGGCCGCGGCGGTCCCTCCGATGCCGAGAGCCGCGGAGGGAAGTCACGATCAGAGGCGCTGACGGTCCGCGTGGCCGGCGGCCGGCCACGCGCTGCGCTGACCTCCCGTACGCAGCTGTCGAGGAGAAGAAGATCTGCGGGTGCCAGGTGCTCACGATCGTCAAGGTCGAGAAGATGATGGATGTCCGTGCCGTACACGTGCGCGAGCAGGGCGAGGATCTGCGGGGTGGGCCGCCGCGCGCCCGAAGCCGGCCACGACTCAAGCTCCGACAGCCGCGGCCCCGTCATGCTCGCCCGGCCCACCGGATCGAGCCCGAGGCTCGCTGCCTGAGCATTGATCGCGTCGGCGGCCTCCTAGAGCGTCCACCCGAACGCGTGCCGGAACGCGGCTCGCGGCCGGAAGCGGAACCGCCGTCCGAACTCACCGGCGATCTCGTCATGGCTCATACCGAACTCGCGCATCCGACCACGAAGCTGCCGCTGCTCGGCGCGTTGACTGACACGGGCCACTGCCGGCTCACCCAACCCTCTGGACTGGGAAAATGAGGCCGCCTCCCGCCGCGATCAGCCACCGGAAGCGATCCTACGGTATGGATCTGTCACGTTAGCGCGCGCCGTGCTCCGGAGCGTGCTTGCCGCGACACTCCTTGACGAAGAGCAAAAGATCGTTCCGCGGACTGACTGCCGACTGACGTTGTGTGATGACTACGTTGGGCCGTCGAGCAGCTCGTCGAAGAACGTATCCAGCGTTACGTGGGCAGCAGTGTTGTCGACGAACTCCCAGCCTCCGAACCGGTGCACTTCGTATCCCCGCAGCCGTAGACGCCGCTCCTCGGCCATCATGGCCGCGTACGCTGCGGGATCGGCCGTCCCGTCAGGGCGGGCATAGTGGTGCTTGCCGTCGATCTCGATGACCACCCGTCGCCGACCTGGCAGCAGAAGCAGGAAGTCCATCCGCTGCCGCACGAGTGCCGAGCGTCGGCCACCTGTGCTGCTGTACGGGTCGTAGTGCAGATACACCTGCGGGATCAGGGCGGGCTGGTCGAAGCCGGCCTGGTACCGCTTCGTGTAGCTGCGGAACAGCGTCTTCTCGGGATCGCTGTCGAGGGACGTGTGAAGACGGGTCCACAGATGCCGGGCGGCGACGTCGGTGTTGGCCGTCTTCAAGGCTGCTGACCACCAGTCCACGAGCTCCGACCACATGAGCCCGCCTTCGCTGACGGGCAGATCGTAGTAAAGGCAGAACTGCCCGTTCTCGACAACTTCGACCACGTTGTCGATGGCGTCGCGAAGCACGATCTTGGGTTTGGGTCCCGTTGAGGCGAAGATGAGATTGCGAACCTCGCTGCGGACGCCGCGTGCCGCAAGACCGTCGACCATCGTCTGCAGGGACGGATCGTTCCACTCCTCCAGGAGGCGGCCGGCGATCCGCCGCAGCTCCGCCATCGGCTTGCCCGTGAGCTTGCTTTGGACGTAGATCCGCTTGCTGCGGAACGGGTCCTCGCCCTCCACCACAGGAGCGAGGCCGAGACCCTCGCAGAACTCT
>NZ_CAKJTP010000004.1:20975-31354 GCF_917627335.1 Protofrankia sp. CiT1
GGCGACGGAGTCGGCGATCGCGGCACGAAGGTCGTGTGGCTTGGGCTGCCCTGCCGCCATTGGTGATCGTCCGGCTACTGGTCGAACTCGCCGTCCTGCGCGCCGGCGAGGAAGGCGGTCCATTCGGTGGCTGTGAAGCGTAGGACCGGTCCGTCTGGGTTCTTGGAGTCGCGGACGGCTCGGCCGCCGTCGGGGAGGGTGGCGACCTCGACGCAGTTGCCGCCGGTGCCGCCGGAGTAACTGCTCTTGCGCCAGGTCAGGGGGGCGTCCGCGCCGTGGGTGGTCATCGCTGTAGGTTCTCACGTGCCGCTTTGATGATCGAGAGGGTGTTGGGGGTGGGCGCGAGGGCGGAGCTGCGGAGCTGGTTCATCCAGGCTTCGTAGCGTCGGACCTCGGCCTGTTTCTCCAGGTAGAGGCTGCCCGTGGGAGCTTCGATGTAGACCGTCTCGGAGGCTCCGCCGGTGTCGGGAAAGCCCAGGATCGTGAAGCTTGCGATCATGCCTGCGTGGGCGCCCGCGGTGAACGGCACGACCTGGATCGTCACCGCGGGTTGCTCGGCTGCCTCGATCAGCCGGTCGAGTTGCCGGGCCATGATGGTGGGGCTTCCGACGTGGCGGCGGATCACGGCCTCGTCGATGATCGCCCACAGCTGCACGGGCTGGTCTCCGGTGAGGATCTTCTGCCGGTTCATCCGGAGCTCCACGGCCCGGTCGACTTCGTGGGCGGGTAGCTCCGGCGAGGCGGCGCGGATGACCGCCCGTGCGTAGTCCTCGGTCTGGAGCAGGCCGGGGACGAGCAGGCTCTCGAACGTCGTGATCGTGGAGGCTTCGGCTTCCAGGCCGATGTAGACCTGGAACCAGCGGGGCACGAGATCACCGTAGGAGTACCACCAGGCGGGCCTGCGGTTCTCCTTCACCAGTGCCAGCAGGGTTTGGCGCTGCTCGTCGTCGGTGACGCCGTAGAGGTCGAGCAGGTCCGAGACGTTACGCAGGACGAACCGGAACTGGCCGGTCTCCATCCGGCTGATCGTCGGCCCGCTGCGATGGATGTGTTCCCCAGCCTGGTCGACGGTCAGCTCCTTGGCCTCCCGCAGGCGGCGCAGCTCCGCGCCCAGGCGCCGGCGCCGCACGGTAGGGCCTGGTGTGCTCGGCATCGCCCTCCCTTCTCCCGGTAGCAGTCTGCCAGCCCCTGCCTCGGGCCGATCAACCCTGACTCACGTATCAGTCATACGTACTTGCGTATGAGAGTTCCATAGGTGCATTCTGCCAGTACCACCGGCGCCGCCCATGACGGCGCTGGGGCGTGGAACGAAGGGCACGCCAGGAGATCGATTTCCGGTCGGCAAGGGCAAGGGGGCAGGGCCATGGAGGAACACCGGTACGTGGTGTGGGACGCGGAGGGACGACCGCTGGGCGCGTTCGGTGACTTCGACGCCGCCCACGAGTGGGCGCACCGGCGCCTGCGGCAGGCGCTGACTTGCCTACCCCTGACTGTGGATGACCGGGTGGCGAAGGTCAGCCGCCTGTCGCCGGCGCGGTGTGAGCTGGTGGTGTGGGTCGAGTTCGCAGTCCTCCCGGGCTGCGACCTGCCCGGCCTCACACGGGGTGCGGGCGCTCCGCCGCATTGCCTGCCCGCGCGGCCCGCACGCGGATGAGCACTACGATCACCGGCCGCCGCACGCGTGGCGCCGCGTGGGGATCGGCATGACCGGCGGCTCCTCGTCCGCGATCCGGGTTGCGGTGGCGCATTTCCCGCCCACGATCGTCGCCGTCCCCCAGGTGCGCAGGAGCACCGTTGACACGCTCACCCTGTGGTCCGTCGACCCGGACGCCGTCAGCGTCGCTGAGGTAGTCGTATGCGAGCTGGCCTCGAACGGCGCGGAGGCAAGCCACCCGGACGACGTCGTGGCCGTAAGGCTCACCGCGACCAGCGGGACCGTCCTGATCGAGGTGTGGGACGACAACGACGCCGGCCCCCGCATCACCGACCCGGACACCGACAGCGAGGGCGGCCGAGGCCTGCTCATGGTCGGCGCGCTGAGCAGCCGATGGTCCTGGTACCGCGCCAAGACCCGAGGCAAGGTCGTGTGGGCGGAGATTCCTGGCGGCCTGGTGCCAGAACCAACGGCCACGGTTGCAGCGATGCCGACCCGAACAGCGATCGTCGGGCCGGAGCCCACGGGGCCGGTCGTCTACCGCACCGACTCGGAAACCCTGCGGCGGGTCGCCGATGCGCTGTGTGGACTTGACCCCTGGCACCGCCCCCGTCCACCCGAATCTGTCGCACACCGCGTCAGTGTCAGAACCTGACCGGGGGTCGGCCATGAGGAAAGCCAGCCTGAAGGCAGAACAGAAGGATCTACGCGATCGTATGCTGGACGCGGGGTCAACCTCCGCGGAGATCGCGGGCGAGTTCATCCGCCGCTACCGTTGCGAGTTGGAGCGCTGGCCCCACCCGGCCGAACGGCGGCGGCTCACCCCGCAGGTTCTCGCGCTGCTCGCGGCCACCTACGGGACAGACGTGCACAGCCTGCTCGACGTCCACGACCGCGCCTGCCTGCGGCCCGCAGACAGGCTTGTGATCGACTCCATGGGCGCCAGCTCCGTGGACACATGCACCTGCGGCTTACACGGAGAGCGAAAAGCGATGATCTCGGCTGCACGGACGGTGCCACTCCGCGCGCTCCCAGCGGTTCGATCCAGTGCCTCGGTGCAACCTTTGCCGGTCGTACAGACGAACACCTCGTCCTAGCCACTGGTGGACCTGGAGGTCCGAGGGCCGGGTTCGCGGGGCGAAGAGAACGCCGGCAGCCCAGGGCGAAACCTGGCCGGCCTCAGTGTCTCCGCGGATCCTCGGCGGCCACGATGCGCCGAGTCCCAAGCACGACAGCGATCATCTGGTTCATATTTCCTACTCGCATCACCCAAACAGGCCATCAGTGTGGCTGGCATAAATGGGCTGAAAGTATTAAATCTTGCTGACTGGCCGTTCCGACTTCAAAGTTGGAACGAGACCAGTCCGACCTCGCGCGGTACATATGCTGAGCAAGGCGGTGCACTTCATCAGCATCGCCCGCGGCGGCGGGGCGGCCGACTCGCCGCTACAGCGGGTCCGTCTGGACACTGCCCACGGCCACATCCTGCTGTCCGACCCGGCCACCCGGGATGATGGGCGGGCCCTCCTCGACCGCGCCGCGACGATGGCCGCGCGCTACGGGCTGAGCCACCAGCTGCGCAGCATCGAGGGCATCAAGGCCCGTGAGCGAGGGGGCATCCGGCCCCCGGCGGTGACCAGGGAGACGAGCGCGTGACGGACAACCAGCCAGCCATCACCGACGAGGCGCGGCACCAGGCCACCCTGATCTGGGACTACCACCGGATGCACCACGACGTGCGGCCGGTCGATGTCGCGATCGGCTTGGGCAGCCACGACCTGGGGGTGCCGGTGTTCTGCGCCGAGCTGTATCGCGCCGGGCTGTTTTCGACCCTGGTGTTCACCGGCGGCCCCAACCCCACCGCACCGGAGCGGTTCCCCCGCGGTGAGGCCGTCCACTTCCGGGAGCATGCCCTCGACCTCGGCGTCCCCGACACCGCGATCCTGCTGGAGACCAAGGCCCGCAACACCGGTGAGAACATCACGTTCTCCCGGCAGGTCCTGGCCGCGGCAGGCATTGCCCCAGCCTGGGTGCTGCTGGTCTCCATGCCGTATATGGAGCGGCGCTCCTTCGCCACCGCCCGCAAGCTATGGCCCGAGGTCGAGGTGATCTGCGCGTCGCAGCCGCTGGTGTTCGACGACTACCTCAAGAGCATCGGTGACGACAAGATGGTCATCGACATGCTCGTCGGTGACCTGCAACGGGTGATCGAGTACCCGAAGCTCGGGTTCG
The DNA here is from genome assembly GCF_917627335.1 of Protofrankia sp. CiT1. Lineage (NCBI taxonomy): Bacteria > Bacillati > Actinomycetota > Actinomycetes > Frankiales > Frankiaceae > Protofrankia > Protofrankia sp. CiT1. Next base: position 24,862 of record NZ_CAKJTP010000004.1, read on the forward strand.
CCATCGCCCAGGACGTCCCGGAGGACGTGTATGCGGCCTTCAAGGCTCTCGTCGCCGCCGGCTTCGACAGCCGTCTCCTCACCGCCTGAGCTGCCAGACCATGAACCCCGTTGCACTGGCCGTGACCTGCTTCAAACACCAGCTTGGTCAGACGATCCGTTTCGCACATGATACATCGTGTCGATCTACAGTCAGCGGATCGCAAACCTTTGAGATCTGAATCCAGCAAAAACCGCGCTCCGTAACCGCTGAATACGGAAAGGAGTCGTGCGTGGATGCTGTACGTGCCTTTGCTGGGAGGCTACGGGTTATGTCTGTAGCCTCGCGAGACGGGCATTGATCAGTTCTTTGTCAAAGACCGCGTCGGTACGGCCCTCGTCATCATCGTCGAAGTAGTACAGGGCGGGATCGGGCTGGCGGCCGCCGACGCAACGGGGATAGGCGGTTCCCGTCGCGGCGAGCAGTGTCCTCTCAACAATGACGTTGTGGTCCAGGTTGTCGCCGAAGTCGAACAGGTAGCGGAACGTGGTGCCTTCCGTGGCGATCTGGGCGAGGGTCACCGAGTCCGGATCTTGATCGCCCAGGTCGGAGGAATATCCGAACTGTCCGTAGTCGGTCGTGAACACCCATAGGTGATCGCCATTCCAGTCGAACGCGGCCTGGATCACCTTGTGCAGGTCGGTCAGCGTACTCATCGAGGAGATCTCAAGCCGGCGCCAGATCGGTGGTTTCGACCCGCGCAGCAGCACCTTGACCCGGTAGACGGTTCCCGCCGCGGCGGCCGCGGGTGGCGGGGGCGGCGGGAGTGGGTCCAGCGCCAGCCTGGCCGCGTCGAGTTGCCCGCGTATGAGGGCGGGAGCCGATGCGTAAAGCCTGTCGAAGAGGGCCTCGGAGCTGGTTTCGGTCTCGTACAGCCGGAAGGCGATGACGTCCGCGCAGGTGGCGCGGTGCTCGACCGCGCCAGGTTCCTTGTACGCGGAGGTGAACTGGTCCAGCACGTCCGCCAGCTGCTCGTCCCACTGCTGGTGCGCGATGGCGCCCAGCCCGCGGGCGTCGGCGGTGAAGTGCGCCCAGGCCCGGATGACGGCTGGCAGCAGCGCCAGGTCGTCATCCCCGATCGTAATGTGTTGACTCACTTCGGTGATGAGGAAATATCCCAGCGACAGCGGGCCGTAGTGCTGCGCCGCTCGTCCCAGGTCGAGGGCCCAATCAGCCGCCATCCGCGCCCAGATCCGGGCCACGTCGCGATCGGGTAACGCCTTGGCGCGATCTGTCGCGAGGAAGCGTGTGACGACGCGTCCGGCTTCCGCTCGGTCGGCCCCGTCATCGACCAGGTCCAAGTCTGAGCCGTTGACATCCGATCCGCCAATAACGATCATATCGGCGTCGCTGGCCCCGGTCCCGGCGAGCGCGTCGTCGGGCAGTAGATCGAGTCTCGCCCGCAGCAGTGCCCAGGTCCCGGCTGGGTCGTCGTCCTCGTCGTCCTCGTCGTCCTCGCTGCCGCGGTCGTCGACGCCGTGCTGGGCAACGCCGTCGCGGTCCGCCGCGTCCGGGAGGTAGTCCGCCTCCGGCGGGCCGTGATCGAGCATCCTGTCGAGGGCGTCATCGAGCCGGGCTCTGGCCTGCGCGGCAGTCAGTGAGATCGGATCGCTGAGCGATCCCGCCGGACCGAAGGTCGTGACCAGCGTTGTGAGGTTGCTGGCCGCCATTTCGCCAACCATGATCTTAAAGATGCCCGCGAGGGAGGCATGGTCGACGAAGACGACGACAACGTGGTCGATCGCGGCCCGCCGGAAGACAAGCGTGATCACCTCAACGTCGCCGAACATGTCGGTCGTCGACAGCGCGTCGATCAGTTCGGTGGTACCGCTATGGGCGGCCCAGGCCGGTTCCGGGACACCGCGTCCGGCCAGGCCGCGCGCGGCCACCGTGGCCAGGTCGCGCATCCAGTCCTCACCCACCAGCGCCAGCGCGCGCAAGATCGTCAGGGCAACGGCGCTGGACTGGCCCGCCAGATAGTGGATAAACGTCTCGACCTGGTTTTCCATGACGTCATTCGGGTCATGGGTGTCGCCGGCCGCGTCATCGGCCCAACCGGTGACCCAGATCTGCCCCAGTAACCGTGACGCCCACATTTCAGCGACGAGCACCGACTGCTCATCATGGAGGGGCGCGGCGGCTTCGAGGACTGGCCCGTACGGCCACGGCGTGTTCCGGCTGTGGTCCCTTATCAGGGCCTGACCGGGGCTCTTCCGAGTGACAGGGCTCACACCTCCTATCGTAACAGGACGCTACCAGACAAGCGCGCGCGGATTCTCCACCGCGGAGCGCGCTGGAAGGTCACTGGCTGATCATCCTCGCCCGATGCGCAGACTGGGACGATGCCGTACACACTTGTCTCCTTCCACGCCCATCCTGATGATGAGGCGCTGCTCACCGGCGGCACCCTGGCGAGGGCGGCGGCCGAGGGGCACCGGGTGGTCCTTGTGGTCGCCACCACCGGCGCTGCTGGCTCAGCGTCGCGTGAGGTGCTCGCCCGCGGCCCGTTGGCCCACCAGCGTCAGGCCGAGCTGGAGCGCTCCGCCCGGCTGCTCGGATGCGCGCGGGTCGTGTGGCTGGGCTATCAGGATTCCGGGATGCCAGCCGCGCCGTCCGCCGCCGCGCCGGCGACATTCGCCGCGGCGGACGTCGGTGAAGCGGCCCTGCGGCTGGCTGAGATCCTGCGGGTGGAGCGGGCGGACGCGCTCACCATCTACGACCCGGTCGGTGGCTACGGCCACCCGGACCATGTGCAGGTGCACCAGGTCGGGGTTCGTGCCGCCCGGCTCGCCGGTACCGCGGTCGTCCTGGAGGCGACGCTGGATCGCGGGGTGCTGCGGCGGGCGCTGCGGATCGTCAGCCGGTTGCCCGGCGTCCCGGCGGGCTTCGGCCCCGCGCGCGCCGCGGGCATGTACACCCCACGTGAGGCGCTGACCCACCGGGTCGACGTGCGTCGCCACGCGCGTACGAAGAGGGCGGCCCTGGCCGCTCACGCCAGCCAGGCCAGCGTCGACGCGGGGTCGGGGCTCCGCCTGCTGACAGTGCTGCTGCGCCTTCCCTACCCGGTGTTCAGATGGGCACTGGGCACCGAGTGGTACGTCGAACATGGCCGGGCACCCGGCCAGCCGCTCCTCGACGACATCTTCGCGAGCCTCGCCCGGTGACCGGGGGAGAGCGCACCGCCTGCCGCCTGCCGCCTGCCGCCGCTGGCCGTTAACCGATGACCGATGACTGGGTCCGGATGAGCTGGATACTTTTCGTATCCGCCGGGCAGGTGGTGCCAGCCACACCCTGGTGGGCCGGTTACCGGCAGACGCCCGACCTTCGCCGCCGCGAGAGCGGGGGCGGTGGTCCCCCGTGGCGGGAAACGTCTTTCCGCTATTGGCTCCCGAAGGTCCCGCGGAAGGTGTTGTCCGCACAATGAGCGAGGCTTTTTCCGCACGTCCGGAGATATATGTGACGTTGCTGTTGTCGAATTTGACGTGAGCTGGAACGCCCGCTTCGCGAGATGGCGATTTGACAGTGCGAAACACCGCTGAAGCAATGTCTCCGTATAAGAAGGACGGGCGATCCGCATGGTTCGCTCTACTCGCTGTAGAACAGTGGGTATGCACCCTCGCCGACCGTCGGTCATTGAGGAGGTCCACGTACGTGGCCAAGCAGATCCAGCATCTGGACCGGGTGGCAATCCGGTTCGCCGGTGACTCCGGCGACGGCATGCAGCTCACCGGCGACCGTTTCGCCTCCGAGACCGCCATCCTGGGAAACGACCTGTCCACCCTGCCCAACTACCCCGCCGAGATCCGCGCCCCATCAGGATCGCTGCACGGCGTGTCCAGCTTCCAGGTGCATTTCGCCGCCCATGACGTCCTCACCCCCGGTGACTCGCCGGATGTACTGGTGGCGATGAACCCGGCGGCGTTGCGGGCCAATCTTGCCGATCTGCCGCCGAATGCGGAGATCATTGTCAACACAGATGAGTTCACCCCGCGTAATCTTGAGAAGGTCGGTTACACGAGTAATCCACTGGAGAACGACTCGCTCGACGGGTACACGGTGCACCGGGTGCCGCTGACGACCGCGACGGTCGCCGCGCTCGCCGATCTCGACGTCGCCAAGAAGGACGCCGAGCGGGCGAAGAACATGTTCGCCCTCGGTCTGCTGTCGTGGATGTACAGCCGGCCCACCGAGGGCACGGTCGAGTTTCTCAAGCAGAAGTTCGCCAAGAAGCCGGTGCTGGCCGCCGCGAACGTGGCCGCGTTCCAGGCCGGCTGGAACTATGGTGAGACCACCGAGGACTTCGCCGTCCGCTACGAGGTCAAGCCCGCGAAGCTGGAGCCCGGCACCTACCGCAGCGTCAACGGCAACTCGGCGCTCGCCTACGGCCTGGCCGCCGCGGCCCTGCGGGCTCGCCTGCCGCTCTTCCTGGGTGCCTATCCGATCACCCCGGCTTCGGAGATCCTGCACGAGCTGTCCGGGTACAAGCGCTACGGCGTGACCACCTTCCAGGCCGAGGACGAGATCGCGGCGGTCGGCTCGGCGCTGGGTGCCTCCTACGGCGGTGCGCTCGGTGTCACCTCGACCTCCGGCCCGGGGCTGGCGCTCAAGACCGAGACCCTCGGCCTCGCGGTGATGCTGGAGCTTCCGCTGGTCATCGTCGACGTGCAGCGGGCCGGCCCGTCGACCGGCCTGCCGACCAAGACCGAGCAGTCCGACCTGAACATCGCCCTGTTCGGCCGGCACGGTGAGGCGCCGCTCGCGGTGATCGCGGCCCGCTCACCGGCGGACTGTTTCGACGCGGCGCTGGAGGCGGCGCGCATCGCGCTGACCTACCGGATGCCGGTCATCCTGCTCTCCGACGGCTACCTGGCCAATGGCTCCGAGCCGTGGCTGTTGCCGGATCCGGCGGACCTGCCCGACCTGCGGGTGGAGTTCGCGACCGAGCCCAACGGCCCCGACGGCACGTTCCTGCCCTACCTGCACGATCCGCACACGCTGGCCCGCCCCTGGGCGGTGCCGGGCACACCCGGCCTGGAACACCGCATCGGTGGGCTGGAGAAGGCGGACCGTACCGGCGCGGTGTCCTATGTGCCGGCCGACCACGACCTGATGATGCGGCTGCGCGCGGCCCGGGTCGAGGCGATCGACGTGCCTGACCTTGAGGTTGAGGATCCTTCGGGTACTGCCCGGGTGCTGGTGCTCGGCTGGGGCTCCACCTACGGGCCGATCGGTGCCGCCTGCCGCAAGCTGCGGGAACGCGGGGTCTCCATCGCCCAGGCGCATCTGCGTCACATCGCGCCGATGCCGAAGAACGTCGGTGCGGTGCTCGCCAGCTACGACCGCGTCGTGATCCCGGAGATGAACCTCGGCCAGCTCGCCCATGTGGTCCGGGAGCGCTACCTGATCGACAGCGTGTCCTACAACAAGGTCAACGGCCAGCCGTTCACCTCGGCCGAGCTGGAGACAGTTCTCGAGGAGGTCGTGCGTAATGACTGAAGTGCCCGTCAAACTCACCGCCAAGGACTTCAGGTCGAATCAGGAGGTCCGCTGGTGCCCGGGATGCGGTGACTTCGCGATCCTGTCGGCCATCCAGTCGTTCATGCCGGAGCTGGGCATCCCGCGTGAGCGGATCACGTTCGTCTCCGGGATCGGCTGTTCGTCCCGGTTCCCGTACTACCTCAACACCTACGGCATGCACTCGATCCACGGCCGGGCACCGGCGATCGCGACGGGTCTCGCGGTCAGCCGTCCAGACCTGTCGGTATGGGTCGTCAGCGGTGACGGTGACGCGCTGTCGATCGGCGGCAACCACCTCATCCACGCACTCCGCCGTAACGTCAACCTCAAGATCCTGATGTTCAACAACCGGATCTACGGGTTGACCAAGGGGCAGTGCTCGCCCACGTCGGAGTTCGGCAAGGTCACCAAGTCGACGCCGGTCGGCTCCCGCGACACCCCGTTCAACCCGATCGCGCTCGCGCTCGGCGCGGAGGCGTCGTTCGTGGCCCGTACCATCGACTCCGACCGCAAGCACCTGCACTCGGTGCTGCGTGCCGCCGCCGCGCACGAGGGTAGCGCCTTCATCGAGATCTACCAGAACTGTGCCATCTTCAACGACGGTGCGTTCGACGTGCTGAAGGACCCGGCCAGCCGCGACTCGGTGCTGGTCCGTCTGGAGCACGGTAAGCCGATCACGTTCGGCGGGTCGGGGGAGAAGTGCGTCGTGCGCGAGCCGCGTGGTTTCGGGCTCGAGGTCGCGGACACCGCCAACGTCCCCCGCAGCGAGATCATCGTTCACGACGAGACGGTCGCGGGCCCGGCCTACGCCTTCACCCTGTCTCGGCTGTCCGACTCCGATCTGAGCAACACCCCGATCGGGGTGTTCCGCCGGGTGCACCGGCCCTCGTACGAGGCCATGGTGGCGGAGCAGAACACCTCCGCGCGGGCGGGCAGC
>NZ_CAKJTP010000004.1:31759-47211 GCF_917627335.1 Protofrankia sp. CiT1
GATTCATCGGTATGACGTGATCCTTCGCTTTCCCAGACCCGCGGTGCACTGATCTCTGGCGTTCCCCGGTCGTCGGCGTCGTCACAACGCCCGCGACCGGGGAACGCCTTTGTTGTGCTCGCCACTGTTTGTCATGCCCGTGCCCCGGGGCAGACTTCTCGGGGGCGTTTGAAAAACTGTTCGGGTCATTGGCCCGCGGGCGCTGGTTCATTCGTCCCAAGTTGGCTGTCCACGATATTTGGTCACGGCTTCCGAGCGTAAAACAATAGTGCGAAGACAAGCTGTCGTATTGTGCCGGCGGGTCCGGTGACGACCGGCGGTGAACCATGTGGCGCCAGGCGCTCGCACCGTTGGTCCCAGGGCTTTTCGACACCCGGCCCGGGGCTCCTCAGCTATTCGTCCCAGAATCGCGGATGCGGCCGAAACGTTACTGCGAAGATACGGCGCTTAAAGAGCGTGAAACAACGGTGGACGACATTCCTAATCGCGGCGCTTCAACGGCGAGGCCCGCGGAGGTCGCCACCGGTCGCGGACAGCTGACCGCGGGCCCGCGCATCTCGCCACCTTCCTTTTCGACTGACGGAGGGCAACTGTGAGGCACGACAGCGTGATCGGGTTCTGTGACACCACCCTGCGTGATGGTGAGCAGGCCCCGGGAGTTGCCTTCACGGCCGAGGAGAAGCTCGCCATCGCCGTCGCGCTCGACCAGGCGGGAGTACAGCAGATCGAGGCGGGCGTGCCGGCCATGGGCTCGGCCGAGCGCGAAGTACTGCGTCGTATCGCGTCCGCCGGGCTGCGGGCGGAGATCGTCGCTTGGTGCCGGGCGATGCGGTCCGACATCGACGCGGCGGTCACCGCTGGCGTCCGTCGCGTTCACATCAGTATCCCCGTCTCCGACCTGCACCTTGCGCACAAGTTCGGTCGTGACCGGGCGTGGGCGCGTACCCGGATCCGCGAGTGCGCCGCCGCCGCCCTCGACCTGGGCCTGCTGGTCGGGGTCGGGTTTGAGGATGCTTCGCGGGCGGACGACGGCTTCGTCATCGAGCTCGCGGGCGAACTGTCCCGCGATGGTGTCGACCGCCTGCGCTGGGCCGACACCGTCGGGGTCCTCGAGCCTTTCGGCGCCTGGGCCCGCGCGTCCCAGCTGGTGGGCGCGGTGCCCGCCAACTGGGAGATCCACGCCCATGACGACTTCGGTCTCGCCACCGCCAACACGCTCGCGGCGGTCCGGGCGGGCTTCGGGTTCGTCAGCACCACGGTCGCGGGGCTGGGTGAACGGGCCGGCAACGCGCCCATGGAGGAGGTGGCGATGGCACTGCGCCACCTGTTCGGCCTCAGGGCCAGCCTGGACACCACGTCCTTCCGGGCGCTCGCGGCCCTGGTCTCGCGCGCGGCACGCCGTCCGATGCCGTGCGGGAAGGCCATCGTCGGTGGGGCGGCGTTCATGCACGAGTCCGGTATCCACGTGGACGGGGTGCTCAAGGCGCCCAGCCTCTACGAGCCCTTCGACCCCGCTGAGGTCGGCGCCCGGCGCCGCCTGGTCGTGGGCAAGCACGCGGGGCGGGCGTCGGTGCGCCACGCCCTGCGCAAGCACGGGATCGATGCGGACGAGCGCGTTCTCGGACCGGTCCTGGAGGGTCTGCGCTCGCAGGTCTGCATGCTCAAGCGCCCGTTGCGCTCGGACGAGATCCGCGATCTCTACGAGCGGTTCCAGGTTTCCGTCACCTGTACCAGCACGGCTGTCTGTACCAGCACGGCTACCTGAACGAACTCTGGTTTTCCGACATGGACGCACGCTCGGGCGTGCGGTGAGGAGCACACAGCGATGAGGCAGATCGCCTTTTACGGCAAGGGTGGTATCGGTAAGTCCACCACTCAGCAGAACACGATGGCGGCGCTTGCTACTCGCGGCAACCGTATCATGATCGTTGGCTGCGACCCGAAGGCGGACTCGACCCGTCTGATCCTGCACTCGAAGGCGCAGACCTCGGTTCTGGCCCTGGCCGCGGAGAAGGGCTCGGTCGAGGATCTCGAGCTGGAGGAGGTGCTGCTGTCCGGTGAGTTCGACATCCGTTGCGTCGAGTCCGGTGGTCCCGAGCCGGGCGTGGGCTGCGCGGGCCGTGGTGTGATCACCGCGATCACCTTCCTCGAGGAGAACGGCGCCTACGAGGACCTCGACTTCGTCTGCTACGACGTCCTCGGTGACGTCGTGTGTGGCGGCTTCGCCATGCCGATCCGCCAGGGCAAGGCCCAGGAGATCTACATCGTCACCTCCGGTGAGATGATGGCCATGTACGCGGCGAACAACATCGCCCGAGGCATCCTGAAGTACGCGCATTCCGGTGGTGTCCGCCTCGGTGGGCTTATCTGCAACAGCCGCAAGACCGACCGTGAGGACGAGCTCATCACCGAGCTCGCGCGGCGGCTGAACACCCAGATGATCCACTTCGTGCCCCGCGACAACATCGTTCAGCACGCCGAGCTGCGCCGGATGACGGTTCTGGAGTACGCGCCCGAGTCCAACCAGGCGAATGAGTACAAGGAACTGGCACGCAAGATCGAAGAGAACGACATGAAGACCATCCCCACGCCGATCACCATGGACGAGCTCGAGGAGCTCCTGATCGACTTCGGGATCATGGAGCAGGAGGACGAGTCAATCGTCGGCCAGAAGGCCACCGCGGTCGCGTGACCAGGCGAACTTCTCATCAGAAAGGTCTGTCGTGACTCCTCCTGTGACTCCCCCCGGGACGCCGGTCGCCGGCACCCAGGCAATGATCGACGATGTTCTCGCCGGGTATCCGGCCAAGGCCGCGAAGTTCCGGGCCAAGCACATCAAGCCCAACGACCCTGACGGGTCGAAGGAGTGCGAGGTCAAGTCCAACATCAAGTCGCGTCCTGGTGTGATGACGATCCGCGGCTGCGCCTACGCCGGTTCCAAGGGTGTGGTGTGGGGCCCGATCAAGGACATGGTCCACATCAGCCATGGCCCGGTGGGCTGCGGCCAGTACTCCTGGGCCTCCCGGCGCAACTACTCGCACGGTACCCGCGGCGTCGACAACTTCGTCACGTTCCAGTTCACCAGCGACTTCCAGGAACGCGACATCGTGTTCGGTGGTGACAAGAAGCTCGCCACGATCTGCAAGGAGATCTCCGAGCTGTTCCCGCTGGCCAAAGGTATCTCCATCCAGTCCGAGTGCCCGATCGGCCTGATCGGTGACGACATCGACGCGGTCGCCCGCGAGGCGTCGAAGGAACTGGACATGCCGGTCGTCCCGGTGAAGTGCGAGGGTTTCCGCGGCGTCAGCCAGTCGCTGGGCCACCACATCGCCAACGACGCCATCCGGGACATCGTGCTCGGCACCCGGGACACCACCAAGCAGACCGCATATGACGTCGCCCTGATCGGTGACTACAACATCGGCGGCGACGCGTGGGCATCCCGGCGCATTCTGGAGGACATGGGCCTGCGGGTGGTGGCCCAGTGGTCCGGCGACGGCACGCTCAACGAGCTGTCCACCAGCCACATGACCAAGCTGAACCTGATTCACTGCTACCGCTCCATGAACTACATCTGCACCACGATGGAGGAGCGTTTCGGCACCCCGTGGACCGAGTTCAACTTCTTCGGCCCGACCAAGATTGTTGAGTCGATGCGGAAGATCGCGTCGTTCTTCGATGACACGATCAAGGAGAAGACCGAGGCCGCGATCGCCAGCTACCAGCCCCTGTTCGACCTGGTGCGCAACGAGTACCGGCCGCGGCTGGAGGGCAAGCGGGTGATGCTGCTCGTCGGTGGCCTGCGCCCGCGGCACACCATCGGCGCCTACGAGGATCTCGGCATGGAGATCATCGGTACCGGCTACGAGTTCGCCCACAAGGATGACTACAGCCGCACCAACCCCGAGCTCGGCGAGGGCGTCGTGATCTACGACGACCCGAGCGCCTACGAGCTGGAGGAGTTCGCCCGCCGGCTGCGGCCCGACCTGATGGGTGCCGGCGTGAAGGAGAAGTACGTCTTCCACAAGATGGGGCTTCCCTTCCGCCAGATGCACTCCTGGGATTACTCCGGCCCATACCACGGTGTCGACGGCTTCGCCGTGTTCGCCCGCGACATGGACATCGCGATCAACAGCCCGACCTGGAACCTGTTCCAGGCGCCCTGGTCCACGGCCGCCGCGTAGGCCCCTACGGTGTGTTTCGAAAGTTGTCGTTCGATCAGGGAGCCGCGTTCAGGCGGTTCCTGGCAAGGCCGCGGGCCACACCGATACCGGATGAGTGGTATCGGTGTGGCCGAGAACGCGGCCAGGGGCCGCCTGGGCGTGGCGAGCCGGACAGCTGGCTTTCGAAACACGCCCTAGCCGTCGGCGCGAGCGCGGCAGTGAGCGCGCCGACGGCGGGCCGGGGTGACCGACCTGGTGATCCGGCGGCTCGGGAACCGTTTTCTGATCGGCTCCCGAGCCGCCGGGGGAGTGGCCCCGCCAGGTTGTGAAAGGCGCCGGCCGAGGGCTGGTCGCGTTCCGTTGGAAGCGCGATCGCCGGAAGCAGGCCGGGCGGCCCCGTACGCCAGTCCGCCGTAGCGAATCGGTCTCTCCCGGATCGCGGCGCAAGCAGCTGTCCGGGGGAAGCCGCTCCTTCCTCCCCATCGATTACATAAGAGGGCGTTCGCATGACAGACAATCCCGTACCTCTTCGCGTGCTCGACCACAACGAGCTGTTCAAGGCTCCGCACTTCCAGGAGCAGTTCGACCGCAAGCGTGAGTTCGAGGACCCCGCCGACCCCGCCGAGATCGCTCGGGTCGCGGACTGGACCCGTTCCTGGGAGTACCGGGAGAAGAACTTCGCCCGGGAGGCGCTCACCATCGACCCGGGCAAGGCCTGCCAGCCACTCGGCGCGCTGCTCGCGGCCATTGGGTTCGCCGGCACGCTCCCGCTCGTTCACGGTTCCCAGGGCTGCGTAGCGTACTTCCGCAGCTACTTCGCCCGGCATTTCAAGGAGCCGTTCCCGGCGGCGTCGTCGTCGATGACCGAGGACGCCGCCGTCTTCGGTGGCCTCAACAACCTCATCGAGGCGCTGGAGAACGCCACCGCGCTCTACAAGCCGGACATGGTCGCGGTCTCCACCACCTGCATGGCCGAGGTCATCGGTGACGACCTGCAGAACTTTATCGGTATAGCCCGGGAGAAGGGTGCCATCTCCGCGGACTACCCGGTACCCTACGCGCACACCCCGAGTTTTGTCGGCTCGCACCTCACGGGCTACGACAACATGATGAAGGGTATTCTTTCCTACCTGAACGCGGGAAAGAAAGCGAAGAAGTCCAACGGCACGCTGAACGTGGTGCCGGGCTTCGAGACCTACACCGGCAACCTGCGCGAGATCAAGCGGCTGCTCACCCTGCTGGGCGTCAAGCACGTCCTGCTCGGCGACCACACCGACGCTCTGGACTCGCCGGCCACCGGAGACTACGAACTGTACCCGGGTGGCACGCCGTTGCCGGTGGCCGCCGATGCGATCAACGCCAAGGCGACCCTGTTCCTGCAGGAGAGCGCCACGCGTAAGACCGCTGAGCTGGTGCGCACCGAGTGGGGGCAGCAGACCGCCACGGTGCCGCTGCCGATCGGCGTGGGCAACACCGACCGGTTCGTCACCGAGGTGGCGGCCCTCACCGGGGTCAAGGTCCCCGCCGCCGTCACCGCCGAGCGCGGCCGGCTGGTCGACGCGATGACCGACTCACACGCCTACCTGCACGGTAAGCGCGCGGCGGTCATGGGTGACCCCGACCTTGTCGTGGCGCTGCTCGGCTTCCTGCTGGAGCTCGGTATCGTGCCGGTACACGTGGTGTCCACCAACGGTGACGAGGAATTCAAGCAGCGCGCCGAAGCCGTCCTCGCCGCGAGCCCCTACGGCGGCCACGCCACGGTCTGGACGGGCAAGGACCAGTGGCACCTGCGGTCACTGCTGTTCACCGAGCCGGTCGATCTGCTGGTCGGGAACTCGTACCTGAAGTTCCTGTCGCGGGAGGCGAACCTGCCGCTGATCCGGGTCGGCTTCCCCATCCCGGACCGGCACCATCTGCACCGGTTCCCCATCGTCGGCTACGAGGGCGGGATCAACCTGCTCGCCCAGTTCGTGAACACCGTGCTCGACGAGCTCGACCGCAACGCCCCGGACCACAGCTTCGACGTCATTCGCTGAGGTGAACATGGCTGCCCTGACCCGCGGCACGGTCGAACCAGGCAAGTTGTTCGACGAGCCGGCATGCGATCACAACCGTACCAAGGAGCCCGCGGCGCGGAAGGCGGGATGCCCGAAACCCAAGCCGGGCGGCACTGCCGGTGGCTGCGCGTTCGACGGTTCGATGATCACGTTGGTGCCCATCACCGACGTCGCCCATGTGGTGCACGGCCCGATCGCCTGTGCCGGCAACTCGTGGGACGGTCGGGGCAGCCTCTCCTCCGGTCCGACGCTCTACCGGCGCGGATTCGCCACCGACATCGGCGAGCAGGAGGTGGTCTTCGGCGGTGAGCAGCGTCTCTACGACACCATCGTCGAGGCCGCCCGGCGCCACCATCCACCCGCCGTCTTTGTCTATTCCACCTGCGTCACCGCGATGATCGGCGACGATATCGACGCGGTGTGCGCGGCGGCGGCGACCGTGACCGGGATACCGGTCGTCCCGGTGCACGCGCCGGGCTTCGCCGGCAGTAAGAACTTCGGCAACCGTCTCGCCGGTCAGGCGTTGCTGGAACATGTGATCGGTACGGTCGAGCCGGCGTTCAGCACCCCGTATGACGTGAATCTGGTCGGCGAGTACAACATCGCCGGCGAGTTGTGGGACGTCGCCCCGGTGCTTGCCAAGCTCGGCATCCGAGTGCTGGCGAGCATCAGCGGCGACGCCAGGTACGCCGACGTCGCCGCCGCCCACCGTGCCCGGGCGACGATGGTCGTCTGCTCGCGGGCGCTGCTCTCGCTCGCCCGCGGGCTGGAGGATCGCTACGGCATCCCGTGGTTCGAGGGCAGCTTCTACGGCCTGCGGGCGATGGCCGCGACGCTGCGTGGATTTGCGGGTCTTCTCGGCGGTGACGAGCTCGCCTGGCGCGCGAACGAGCTCATTACCGCCGAGGAGGCCGACGTCGCGGCGGCGCTCGCCCCGTACCGGGAACGGCTCGCCGGGGCCCGTGCCGTGCTCTACACCGGCGGCGTCAAGAGCTGGTCGTTGGTCTCGGCACTGCAGGACCTCGGGGTGGAGGTCGTTGCCTCCGGAGCGACGAAGAGCACCGACGATGACGTCGACAAGATTGTTTCGTTGCTCGGCCCGGATGGCCGGGTGATCAGGGACGGGAATCCGGCGGAGCTGCTGCGGCTCGTCCGCGAGACCCAGGCCGACATACTCATCGCCGGTGGGCGTAACCAGTACACCGCGCTCAAGGGCAGGCTGCCGTTCCTGGACGTCAACCAGGAACGGCAGCACGCTTTCGCTGGCTACGCCGGGATGGTGGAGTTCGCCCGCCGTCTTGACCTGGCGCTGTCCAGCCCGGTCTGGGAGCAGGTCCGCGCGCCAGCCCCGTGGGAGCGGCCCGCCGCCGCGGGAACGGACGGGGCGAGCTGATGGCGCGTGTGGTGCCCGGCGCGACCGGCGCGGCGTTCGATCCGCTCAAGCACAGCCAACCTCTCGGCGGTGCTCTGGTCTTCTTGGGGCTGGCGCGCTCGATCCCGCTGCTGCACGGTGCTCAGGGCTGCACGGCGTTTGCCAAGGCCCTGCTGACACGTCACTTCCGCGAACCGATTCCTTTGCAGACCACCGCGGTCACCGAGGTCACAGCGGTACTCGGCGCCTCCGATTCGGTTATTGCCGCGCTGGATACTATTACTGAGCGTAATAATCCGGATGTGATCGGGGTACTCACCACCGGCATGACGGAGGTCAACGGTGAGGACCTGCTCGGTGTCCTGCGGACGTCCCGATACGCGCCGCGGACCTCCTGTTTTCCGGCGCAGGGGCACCCGCTGGTTGTCCCGGTGTCCACACCGGACTTCCGCGGTGGTTTGTCGGACGGCTGGGCGGCCGCGTTGGAGGCCCTGGTCGGAGCGGTCCCAGCTGCCGGTACGACACGTGCGGAGCAGCTGGCGGTGCTGGTAGGCCCGTCGCTGTCCGCTGTCGACCTCGACGAGGTGGCCGGGCTGGTGCGGGCGTTCGGGCTTGCCCCGGTACTCGTCCCGGACCTGTCCGGATCACTCGACGGTCATCTCGACGAAGCCTGGTCGCCGCTGACCACCGGTGGCACGAGCGTGGCGGACCTGCTCGGTCTCGGAGCTTCGGGCGCGGTGGCGGCGATCGGCGCGACTGCCGCTGGCGCGGGAGCGGTGTTGGCCGCCCGCGCGGCCGCGCCTCTCACGGCTCATGATCATTTGAGTGGGTTGGCGGCGGTCGACCGGCTGGTGCACGCGTTGATGGATTTCGGCGGTGTGCCCGCACCCGAGGAGGTCCGCCGGTGGCGGCGTCGCCTCGCGGACGGCCTGATGGACAGCCACTTCGTCCTCGGTGGCGCGCGGGTCGCGCTGGCGGGTGAGCCGGAACAGCTCGTCGCGGTGGGTTCGCTCCTCTACGACGCGGGCGCGGAGATCGTCGCGGCGGTGTCTCCGACCGAGGCCGCGGTTCTGGAGCGGGCGCCCTGGGACGAGGTGGTCGTCGGTGACTTCGTCGATCTCGCTGAACGGGCCGCCGCCGCCGGGGCCGAGCTCGTCGTCGCGTCCAGCCGTGGTCGTGAGGTGGCCAACCGGATCGGCGCGGCCCACCTGGCCGTGGGCTTCCCGGTTTATGACCGTCTCGGCGCGCAGCTGCGGGCCACCGCGGGTTACCGCGGCAGCCTCCACCTGCTTGTCGACGCGGCCAACTGCCTTCTTGATTATCGCTCCGGCCGGTGTGCCGGATCGGGACGTGAGCATTCCCCGACCCGGTCGAACAAGCGTTATGAGGAGTTGACGTGCTGAAAGTCGCATTTGCCACGAGTGACGGCAGCGCCGTCGACCAGCATTTTGGGCTGTGTTGCCGGTTCGACGTGTACGAGGTCTCGGCGACCACGGCCGAGCTGATGGAGACGCGCACGCTCGCTCCAGCCGGCGATGACGAGGACAACAAGATTGAAAGCAGGCTGGCGGCGGTGGCCGACTGCTCGATCCTCCATGTCTGCGCGATCGGCGGGTCCGCCGCGGCCCGGGTGGTGAAGGCCAAGGTCCATCCGGTGAAGACGGCTGAGGACACCCGGGTGACCGATCTGATCGAGCGGCTGCAAGGCGTGCTCGCTGGTAACCCGCCGCCGTGGTTGCGCAAGGTCCTGCGCCAGCACTCGCCGGATCTCGCGCCCACCTGGAACCCCCGATGAGCGGCATGGCCGGCCCCGGGCATGACGTAAGCGCAGCCATCGGCAACGGCTTCGTGCGTGACCTGGTCGACCAGCTGCGGGCTGGCGACACCTACGGGCAGTTCGACCGGCTCGGCGCCGAGAAGCTGCTCGGTCCGTTCGTGCTCACCGCGGCACGCCGCCGCGAGCTCGGAATCACCTGTGACGTCGATCCGGCGACCGAGGGCCGGCTGCGCACCTATTACCAGGCGGTCGCCGCCGGCATCGAGAAGGCCACCGGCCAGGTCACCAGCTATGTGCTGGACCTCAGCCAGGAGGGGTTCGGCCGAGTCGTGGTGTTCGTCGGCCGGCTTGTGGTCATCTGCGACGTGCTGCGCGACGCCCACCGGTTCGGCTTCGACTCCATCGATCATCTCGCCGAGCGTGGTGCGGCACTGGTAAACGCCGCCGCCGCACTCGTCGGCACCTACCCGGAGGTGGCTCGTGACGACTTCTGACGAGATCCCCCAGCTGCAGACGAAGCTGAAGAAGCTCAACAGCCTCGCTACCAGGTTGAAGCTCGACCTGCATGACCTGGCCGAGGACCTGCCGGTCGGCTGGGAGCAGATCATTGAGACGGCCACCGCGACCTACAACGCCTACGTCGAGATCCACCGGTTGGAACGAGAACTGGCAAAGGTGGACGCTCGATGAGCGGCCTGCTGGCGGCCTTCGGCCGTGCCGGGACCGCCGAGGAGTATTTCGAGGTCCTCGATGTCCCCTACGATCCGCGGGTGGTCGCCGTCAACCGGCTGCACATCCTTCGGCACTTCTCCGCCGCGGTTGCCCGGATCGACGCCGCGGTGGCAGCGCCGGATGCCCGCATGGCGGCATATCGGGCGGCGCTCGCCGACGCCCATGAGGCGTTCACCACCGGCACCGCACTGGACCACCGCCTGTTCAAGGTCCTGGCCGACCGTGCCCCGCGGGCGTTCGTCGCGCTGGACGCCGTCACCGTCGAATCACAGGAGAGTGCGCGATGAGGGCTGCGTTCGATGTCGGCGACGAGGTCGTGACCGTCAAGGTACTGCGTAACGACGGGACCTACCCGGAGCCCGGCATTGCTGTCGGTGACGTCCTGGTGGACGCAGGGTCTGTGGGACATGTCCGCGGTGTCGGGCTCTACCTGCAGGAGCACATCGTCTACGCGGTCGCGTTCACCAACGGCCGAGTCGTCGGATGCCTGGAGAAGGAACTGCAACCGGCCGTCGTCGTGGCAAGCCACGAGGCCCGTCACGAAGGAGGTGAGCCGGCATGACCGAGGGGTCCATCCCGCTCACGGTGCTGCCCTCCCCGCGGGCCGGCGAGCGGCCGGTGCCCGCGCGGAAGGAGGCGGCTGGCCAGCAGGCGCCACCCGGCGGCGGGTGCGCGTCGACCAGGGGCTGCGGCAGCGGCGCTACCGGCCTTGACCCGGAGATCGCCGACAAGATCGCGAACCATCCCTGTTACAGCCAGGAAGCCCACCAGTACTACGCCCGGATGCACGTGCCGGTCGCGCCCGGCTGCAACATCCAGTGCAACTACTGCAACCGCAAGTTCGACTGCGCGAACGAGAGCCGGCCCGGCGTCACCAGCCGGCTGCTGTCCCCGCAGGAGGCGCTCGCCAAGGTCAAACGGGTCGCCAGCGAAATCAAGCAGATGAGCGTGCTCGGCGTCGCCGGGCCGGGCGAGCCGCTGGCGAACGCGCGCCGCACCTTCGCCACGATGGAGCTGGTGGCCCGCGACTGCCCGGACATCAAACTGTGCGTGTCCACCAACGGCCTCACCCTCGTCGACCACGTCGATCGCATCGAACAGCTCGGCATCGACCACGTCACGATCACCATCAACATGACCGACCCCGAGGTCGGAGCGCGGATCTACCCGTGGATCACCTTCCGCGGCAAGCGCTACACCGGTACGGAGGCGTCGAAGATCCTGTCCGAGCGGCAGCTGGAAGGGCTGGCCGCGCTGACCGAGCGCAAGATCCTCTGTAAGGTCAACTCGGTGATGATCCCCGGGGTCAACGACGAGCACCTGGTCGAGGTCTCCCGGACGGTCAGGGGCATGGGCGCGTTCCTGCACAACGTGATGCCGCTGGTGTCCGCGCCCGAGCACGGCACGCACTACGGCCTGACCGGGCAGCGCGGGCCGACGCCGCAGGAGCTCAAGGCGTTGCAGGATCGCTGCGCGGGCGACGACGGTGCCCAGATGACCATGATGCGCCACTGTCGCCAGTGCCGGGCCGACGCGGTCGGGCTGCTGGGGGAGGACCGCAGCGAGGAGTTCGGCCCGGAGACCTATGCCGGCGAGGTCACCTATGACCTGGCCGGTCGGCAGGCGGCCCAGGCCGCGATCGAACGCTGGCGCGCCGATGTGCGGGCCACCCGCGAGGAGCTGCGGCTCTCCGCGGACGGGATCACCCGGCCGGACCGGACCGTCCTGGTCGCGGTCGCCACCAAGGGCGGCGGCGTGGTCAACCAGCACTTCGGCCATGCCGAGGAGTTCTGGGTCTACGAGGCGGGCGAGAACTGGGCGCGCCTGGTCGGGACCCGCAGCGTCGAGCGCTACTGCGAGGGCCCGTCCGCATGCGACGAGGACGAGCCGGTTCTCGACAAGACCGTCCGGCTGCTGTCGGACTGCGCGGCCGTGCTGTGCAGCAAGATCGGCAATGGGCCGCGGGAGGCACTGGGCGCGGCTGGGATCGAAGCCGTGGAGCGGTACGACCTCATCGAGTCCGCGGTCGCGGCCGAGGGTGCGCGCCTGGCGGCCCGGCTGCCGGTCGAGCCGGCCGAGCCGGCCGACGAGCCGCGGGCCGGGCGGGCGCCGTTGGCGGGCCACCTCGTAGCGAAGGCATGATCATGATTAGTAAGCTTCGAGTCACTCTCACCGAGCGTGCGAGTGAGCAGGTGCGTGCCCTGCTCACCAGGGACGAGGCGACCGCCGGCTACGGCCTGCGGGTCGGCGCTGAGCCCGGTGGCTGCTCGGGTTACCGGTACAGCCTGGCACTCGCGCCCGCCGCCGCAAAGGGAGATGTCATCGTCCGCCAGGACGGGTTCGACGTGCTCGTCGACACGGCGTCGGCGTCGATGGTCGACGGGGTCCGCATCGACTATGTCGAGTCGCTGACCTCGTCCGGTTTCGTCTTCGCCAATCCCGACAACTCAGACCCGTGCTCGTGCGGATCGTCGTTCTCGGCGCCGCGGCCGGACGGGAACGAGGCCGAGGTGTGGCGGCAGGTGGAGGACGCGATGGCGCTGATCCGGCCGTTCCTGCAGCGTGACGGTGGAGACGCGTCGGTGGTCGACGTCACCGGCGGTGTCGTGTCGGTGCGGCTGACCGGCGCCTGCGGGGGGTGCTCCTCCGCGCTGGACACGCTGGCCGGCGTCATCGAGCGTCAACTGAAGGAATCGGTGCCCGCGGTTGAGCGAGTCGTCCTCGCTTCCTGACCGCGCCTGGGTGTATCGGGAGATGGACCAGTGAGTATCGCGATCAGCTTCACCGAGCGGGCCGCGGGCCAGGTCCGCGTACTGCTCGACCGGGCGCCGACAGCGCCCGCGTCGGGCCTGCGGATCGGTGTCGACACGTCCGGTAACTGTGCGGGCCACCGCTACCGGCTTGCGGTCGTGCCTGTGCCGGCCGACGGTGATGTCGTCACCCGGGTCGGGGATTTCGAGGTGTTCGTCCCCGCGGATGCGGCCGAGCAGTTCGACGGCATGCGTGTCGACTACAGCGAGTCGCTGATGTCGTCCGGCTTCACCTTCTACAACCCGAACGCGCGCGGCGGCTGCCTGTGCGGGCCCTCGTTCGTGCCCCCCGTCCAGCCCGACGGGGTGGAGACCTCCCTGCTGCAGAAGGCGAACGTGGCGATCCAGTACATCCGGCCGCACCTGCAGCTCGCCGGCCGTGACGCGGCTGTCGTCGGAGTCGCCGACGGTGTGGTCTCGGTACGGCTGACCGGTGCCGGTCTGGAGCGCGAGGCCGAGGTGACCGCGTTGGTGCGGACGGTCGAGCAACAGCTCAGGGCGGCCGTCCCGGATATCAGGAGAGTCGTGCCCGCCGCCGTGGGCCGGTAGCGGAGGCAGCGACATGGGCGGGGAGATGGGCGGGGACATGCAGCGCTTTGCGCGCCAGTTGACACTGGATGGCTTCGGCGGATCAGGACAGGAGCGGCTGTGCGAGGCGACGGTGCTTGTGGCGGGGGTGGGTGGGGTGGGCGGCGCCGTCGCTACCTACCTCGCCGCGGCTGGCGTCGGGCGGCTGGTCCTCGTGCATCCCGGCGCCCTCGAGATACCAGACCTCAACCGACAGACGCTTATGCGACCCGACCGGGTCGGTGACCCGCGGGCTGCCTGCGCCGCCGACACCCTGCGGGCCCACTATCCGGACGTCATGGTCGAGGCATGGGACCGTGACCTGTTCGACCCGCGCCTGCCCGGTCTCGTCGCTGCCTCGGACGTGGTCGTCGACGCCCGGCACAACTTCCCCGAACGTTTCCGGATCAACCGGATGTGTCTGGACCTGGGCGTACCGGTGGTCTTCGCGGCCATGAACACCACCGAGGCCCAGCTGCTCACGGTTACTCCTGGCGATCCATGTCTGCGCTGTGTGTTCGCGGATGGAGATCCGCAGTGGGATCCGCTTGGCTTCCCCGTGCTCGGCGCGGTCGCCGGGACCGTGGGGTGCATGGCCGCGATGGAAGTGATCAAGCTGATTGCCCGGTTCGGTGAGGGGCTGACCGGCAGACTGCTCTCCTTCGACCTGTGGGACATGGACTTCCGCTCGTTCGCCGTGAGCCGCGACCCGGATTGCGGCGATTGCGGGGCGTACCGGTCAGAGGTATACCAGATGTACCGCCGTGAGCCGACGCCGATCGGGGCCAGGATTGCCAGCCCAGGCGGCAGCGATGAGCCGTTCCAGCGATGACGATCTATTTTGACCACAACGCCACCACACCGGTTGACCCGCGGGTGCTGGCGGCGATGCTGCCGCTGTTCTCGGAGCAGTTCGCGAACGCCTCCAGCGGGCATGCCGCGGGCCGCGCCGTCGCCCGGCTCGTCGAGCAGGCCCGGGAGCAGGTCGCGACACTTGTCGGCACGAGCCGGCGCACCGTCGTGTTCACCAGCGGCGCCACCGAGGCGGCCAACCTCGCGATCCGCGGTGTCCTGGCTGGCGCGGAGCCGGGCCGTCGCCGCGTCCTGGTAGCGGCCACCGAGCATAAGGCCGTACTCGCGGCGGCGGCCGAGGCCGCGAGGACCCATCAGGGCACGGTCGGCTTCGTCCGGGTCCTGCCCGACGGCACCCCGGATCTCGGCCATCTTGCCGCGTCGCTGTCCGACGACGTCGTCCTGGTCGCGGTGATGGCCGCGAACAGTGAGACCGGCGCGATCGCGGACGTCCGGCGGGCCTGTCAGCTCGCGCACGGCGCTGGTGCGCTGTTCCTCTGCGACGTCACGCAGGCCGCGGGCAAGATTCCGGTGGCGCTGGACGCCTGGGGCGCCGACCTCGCGGTGCTGAGCGCACACAAGATCTACGGTCCCAAGGGAGTCGGCGCGCTCGTCGCCAGCCGGCGGCTGCAAAGCCGGCTGCCCCCGCTGATTGTCGGTGGCGGTCAGGAACGCGGCCTACGCAGCGGCACCACCAACAGCGCCGGCATCGTCGGCTTCGGGCAGGCCGCGGCGATCGCCGCGGCGGAACTGGGCACCGACGCCGACCGGCTGCGCCAGCTGACCGCGCTCCTGCACCATCTGCTCGCGGAGAAGATCGACGGTGTCGAGCTCAACGGCCCGGCCGTCACGCGGCTGCCGAACACGCTGAACCTGCGGTTCGCGGGCGCGGACGCCGACGCGGTCATGACATCCATGCCTCAGCTGGCCGTCTCGGCGGGCAGCGCCTGCACGGGGCCGAGCAGCGAACCGTCGCACGTCCTGACGGCGATGGGGCGCACGCCCGCCGCCGCGTCGGAGAGCCTGCGGTTCAGCCTCGGCCGCCCCACGACCGAACAGGAGGTGCACGCCGCGGTCGGCCACGTGGTCAGCGCCGTCGACCACGTCCGTTGCCTGCGCGGC
>NZ_CAKJTP010000004.1:47519-50263 GCF_917627335.1 Protofrankia sp. CiT1
GAGGAGACATTGGTGTTGACGCCGGCGGTGACCTTGTACGATGCCACGATTTCCAGGACGTCGCCCTCGTCCGCCGCGACCCAGCCGGCGGGGAAGTGGACTCTTAGCAGATCGGTGCGCGGCGTGTTCACCTGGGGAGCGATCGGAACAGCGACGAGGGGCTTGTTGCTGACCAACACGTTGGCCTGGCTGAGGTTGACAACGGAGACGGATAGCGTGTAACTGTCCACGACCTCGTTCAGCCTGGAGCCGATCTCCACGTCCGCGACCACGTCGAAAGCAGCCCCTATCGTCACGGTGTCGACCGTGACGGACAGGTTGGGGTTTGTCGGGTAGACGGCTTTGATGTTGGCATCCCAGACACCGGCCATTGTTTACTCCTCGCTCTTCGAGCTGTCAGTGTTTCGGTCCGATGACGGCGGGCCGTGTGCACGTCCCGGCAGCATCGGAATGCTGGTGGGAAAGGTATTTATCGGACCAGAAAAACACATCTTCGCGGGTTGTTGGTGCGCTGGAGCGCGACTTCCCGGTTTCCCGGTTTCTCCTTGGTGGTAGCCGTTGGGTTTTAATCTAGCCCGCAATGGACTGCGCACTTTCAGCGCAGGCGAAGATTGGACGGTCCGCTTGGGTTGCTAATGAATTAACTGACGCTGTTGCGGACCCCGGGCCTGCACGGATGGTCCTTTGATGGCTATCGGGGGCCTGTCAGTACAGCAGATTTCCTGCTCTGTTGCCGCACTCGTACCTGCTCATACCTCCCCCCGTCGAGCGATGCGAGTAAGCACGGTTCCATCGTCGGTGTTCCGCAACGCGGACGTAGCGATGATGGAGTCATTTCTGTAGGTTCTCCGGGTGGCCGTGACGGACAGCCCGGCCGAGGCCACGAGCGTTGCGGCCTCGTGGGGAATGTATGCCAGGCGTTCCATCGACCATCGCGAGAATCTCGGTGAGAGGCGCTTGCTCTGTATGACCTGTCGACGGACAGCATAAATCCTAGCCGTATGGACCGGAAGGAGTTTTCTTGAAGTTGCTTAAAGTTATCGACAGCCGGGATGCGCATCCAGCGCGGGATGGTCTAGAGTTTGCGTAGTAGCAACATCATGTGACGTTCGCCTTGATGTATTGATTATTATTTTAATCGCTACGTCCGTTTTATGTAAGAATTTCCATGTTCCACGCTTTGTGGTCATCTTCAGAGTATGCGGCCTGACCCGGTGTGATCTGTTTTGCCACCAGTTTTCACCCGAAAGTGGGGCTGCTGGTTTCTTCGGGATCATCAAGATCTATTCATGCGGTGGATCCTTGTGGCTCGAGAAGCGAGCCGGTGTTACCAGCTGAGCTAAGTTACCTTGAGCAACCATTCTGCGTCGGTAGGCGAAACCCCGGCCAGGGACCGCCGTCGAGGCCGGTCGCACCAGCGCGGAAGCGGCCAGCTGGGCTCCGGCGGGGCCGCTCCCAGCGGCGGCGTGATGTTCTGAGATCGTGCCGGGTTGGGGCACCGTCGATAGCGAGTGATCTGCTCCAGGTCAGGACCGGACGTGGGGCGCCTGGTTCCGGCTGACCGTGTCGATGATCTGCGCGGTCGGGCCGACGACCAGGAGCTCGTCACCTGGGCGGAGCCGGGTGTGTCGAGTCGGCCGGTAGTTGGGCGCGCGATCGGTGCTGCCGTCGTGCGCGGACGACGTGGCGACCGCGAGCATGCGGGTCCCGGTCGACAGTTCCTGGAGGGTCGGGCCGTCCAGGCCACCACCGGCGGTCACGGTGATCCGGGCGACGAGGAAGGGCTCCCGGTCGACGTAGAAGGTGCTCACCACCTCGTAGTCGAGGGCGGCGCCGACGAACCACGGGGTGGCCAGGGCGGATGCGCTGCGGGCGGTGTGGATGGCGAACCTGCGTTCGGCTTCGTCGCCAAGGGTCGTGTCGAAGATGCGCAGCACCACTCGTAGCCCAGCCTCGTCGTCATTCCCGGTCCCGGTCCCGGTTCCGGTTCCGGTCCCAGCGCTGACGCTGGAACCGGAACCGTCGGCCACGGGCACAGCGGTAGGCGGGGCGTGCCGACGTCGGCGCCAGCGCCCTCCTCGCCGCCGGGCGGTGAAATGATCGTTGAATGCCTCCCGAGCGGACAGCACGGCTTCCAGGTTCGCGACGTCGTCGCTGGTCAGGGCCGCGAGGGCGGCGGCTCGGGTGAGCCCGGCCTCCATCAGGGTCGCGCGGACGGTGGCGTCACCGAACACGACCGGTACCTTGAGGTCCCGGACGACCGAAAGGAACCGGTTGTTCTCGTTACGTTCGATGATCACAACGTCGCGCCCGGCGGTGAGCAGGCCTTCCACGGTGGCCAGCCCGACCGAACCGAGCCCGCAGACGATGACGTGGTCACGCGCGGTGGTGGCCCGTCCGCGCCCGATGGTTCGTTCCAGCCTGCGACTGATGATCACATTGGTGATGAACGCGTAGACGACCGCGATGGACAGCGCGCCGACGAGGATCAGCGCGACGCCGAACGCCTGTAACCAGCCGCCGGCCGCGCCGAAGTTGAAGTCGCCATAGCCGACGGTGGCCATTGTGGTGACGGTCAGGTAGAACGCGTCGAGCGGGCTGAAGTCCGGCGGCGCGGTCGGGTCGTTGTCCGCATACGTCAGGCTCAGCACCAGCGTGCCGATGGTCATGATGGTCAGCACGGCGCCGAGAGCGAGCCGGAACGGGCGGTCGAACTCGGCCGCGATGGTCACGGCCAGATCCCG
>NZ_CAKJTP010000004.1:50972-85772 GCF_917627335.1 Protofrankia sp. CiT1
GACATCCCCGGAGTCGACCACCCGGACACCGTTGTCGGCGAAGTCCGCCAGCCTGCCGAGCAACGCGATGCGGTCGCCGGGGGCGACGAACGTGTCGCGGCCCGGGCACACCTCCACCCGCCGCGCCCCCGGCCTGCGCAGCGCCACCGGTGTCAGGTTGCCGAAGACCTGCCGGAACGCCCCGGCCGTGCTGACCGGGACGTCCACCACCGTGAAGATCTCCGGCCCGAGCCGGAACGCGTGCCGCACGTCGGAGCTGATACAGGCCTCGACGAAGCTGGGGCCGGCCTTCTCCGCGAGGTTCAGCACGCGCGCGGCGGGAAGCGCCGCGCCGAGCTGGTCACCGAGCTGGGCGTTGGTGACCCGTACGACAAGCCGCAGCTCGGGCGCGATCTCGGTGGCGAGCAGCGCCGTCTCGAGGTTGTCGAGGTCGATGTCGTGGCAGGCGATCAGTGCCACCGCGCCGGTGATCGACGCCTGGCGCAGCGCGTCACCGGTGTGTACCGAGTCACTGAGGACGGGTACTCCCCACCGCTCAAGGCGGCGCCGCAGTGAGCCGACGTCGCGTCCCTCGATGACGACGACCGGCACTGCCGCCGCGTGCAACTGCTCGGCGATCCGGAAACCCAGGTCGTTCAGCCCACAGACGACGACGTGCCCGGACACCGGCCGGCCGGCCGGGTAGCGCCGCCCGGCCGGCCGGCCGGACACGACCCTCATCACGCCTCCACCTGCGCGTTACCTCCACCTGCGTGTTCGACCCGGCCGCTCTGGCCGCAGTATGCCGTCCCCGTGCCCGCTTCGGGCCGGGGCCAGCCGCGCCGGTAGGCGCCCCGATGTCGCCCGTTCGCCGGGCTTGTCGTCACGGGCGCTCCACCACAGGTGTTCAGATGAGCATCCATCTTTCCGAGCGTTCTACGAGCAGGCAACTTGCGTCTTCTCTTGTCAACTAATCTCTCCGTGGGGTATACATGTGCTGTCGGCAGGTACCGGAACCGCAGGTACCAGAACTTGAGACAGGAGACCCGCGATGTTGATGCGCACGGACCCCTTCCGCGAGCTCGACCGGTTGACCCAGCAGGTGTTCGGCACTCCCGCGCGGCCGGCCGCCATGCCCATCGACGCCTACCGCAGGGGTGACGCGTTTCTCATCCAGTTTGATCTTCCGGGTGTCGACTCGAAGTCGATCGACCTCACCGTGGAGCGCAATGTTCTTGCCGTCACCGCCGACCGCCCCGAGTCCCGGGAGTCCGAGGGCGTCGATATGATCATTTCCGAACGCCCCCGAGGCAGGTTCAGCCGGCAGCTGTTCCTCGGCGAGACCCTCGACACCGACAAGCTCACCGCGCACTACGACGACGGTGTGCTGACCGTGGTCATCCCGGTGGCGGAGCAGGCCAAGCCGCGCCGGGTGGAAATCTCCACGACCGCGGGCGGCCCGTCCCCCGTCCAGGCCTGACGGGGCTGGCCAGCGCGGGTGCGCCGGCTTCGCAGCCCGGGGGCATACTTCATGGCGACCTTCATGGCGGCGAAGCCGGTGGCACCCCGCGCCCGTGGGCGCGGTCGCCTGGCGCGCTCACGGGACGGGAGAACCACACGGGATGCCAGCGGCGGAGCCGTTCCGCGGGGCCGTACTGGACGCGGTGCTGGAACGGATCACCTATGCCAACGAGGAGACCGGGTATACCGTGGCCCGCGTCGACGCCGGTCGGTCCGGCGAGCTGGTCACGGTTGTGGGTGCGCTGCTCGGTGCGCAGCCTGGTGAGTCGTTACGCATGCGCGGGCGCTGGGGCTCACACCCGCAGTTCGGCAGGCAGTTCCACGTCGAGGACTACACGACCGTGCTGCCGGCGACGGTCCAGGGCATCCGCCGCTACCTCGGTTCGGGGCTTATCAAGGGAATCGGGCCGAAACTCGCCGAACGGATAGTCGAGCATTTCGGGGTCGATGCCCTCGACGTCATCGAACAACAGCCGGACCGGCTGATCGAGGTTCCCAAACTCGGGCCCAAGCGCACGAAGGCGATCGCGGCCGCCTGGGAGGAACAAAAATCGATCAAGGAGGTGATGGTCTTCCTCCAAGGCGTCGGGGTGTCCACCTCGCTCGCGGTGCGGATCTACAAGCAGTATGGCGACCGCTCCATCGAGGTGGTGCGCAAGGAGCCGTACCGGCTGGCAACCGACGTGTGGGGAATCGGTTTCCGGACGGCGGACACGATCGCCAAGGCCGTCGGGATTCCGCATGACAGCCCGCAGCGCATCAAGGCGGGCCTGGTGTTCACGCTGTCGGAGTCCACCGGGGACGGCAACTGTTTCCTGCCCGAACAGCGGCTGATCGCCGAGGCGATCAAGATTTTGCAGGTCGACACCGGAGCGGTGATCGAGTCTTTGGGCGAGCTCGTCGGCGAGGATGGCGTGGTCCGCGAGGAGGTCCCGGGGGAGGACCCGGCTGAGCCGACTGTCGCGATCTACCTGGTGCCCTTTCACCGGGCGGAGATATCGCTGGCGGGCCAGTTGCTGCGGTTGCTGCGGACGCGCAGTGACCGGATGCCCTCCTTCGCCACGGTCGACTGGGACACCGCCCTGGCCTGGCTGCGGGAGCGGACCCGAGCCGAGCTCGCACCGGCGCAGGAGGCGGCGGTGAAACTGGCCCTGACCGAGAAGGTCGCCGTGCTCACCGGCGGCCCCGGGTGCGGCAAGAGCTTCACCGTGCGGTCGGTCGTGACCTTCGCCCGCGCCAAGGGCGCGAAGGTGGTGCTCGCCGCACCGACCGGCCGGGCCGCCAAACGGCTGGCCGAGCTGACCGGTCACGAGGCGTCCACCGTCCACCGGTTACTGGAGCTGCGCCCGGGCGGGGATGCCGCCTACGATCGTGACCGGCCGCTGGACGCCGACCTCGTCGTGGTCGACGAGGCGTCCATGCTGGATCTCCTGCTGGCCAACAAGCTCGCCAAGGCCGTCCCGCCAGGGGCGCACCTGCTCCTGGTCGGGGATGTCGACCAGCTGCCCTCGGTCGGAGCCGGTGAGGTGCTGCGGGACCTGTTGGCCGCCGGTACGCCCGTTCCGCACGTGCGGCTCACCCATATCTTCCGGCAGGCGCGGGAATCCGGTGTCGTGACCAACGCGCACCGCATCAACAACGGGGAGCATCCGCTGGTACGCGGCCTGTCGGACTTCTTCTACTTCGCCGCCGACGAGACCGAGGACGCCGCGCGGATGACCGTCGACGTCGTCGCCCGGCGCATCCCGGCGAAGTTCGGGCTCGACCCGCGCCGGGACGTGCAGGTGCTCGCGCCGATGCATCGTGGGCCGGCCGGCGCCGGAGCGCTGAACACGCTGCTGCAGGAGGCGTTGACCCCGGCACGTCCGGATCTGCCCGAACGCCGGGCCGGCGGCCGGGTCTTCCGCATCGGGGACAAGGTGACACAGATCCGTAATAATTACGACAAGGGCGCCAGCGGCGTCTTCAACGGGACCCTCGGGGTCGTCACCGCGCTCGACCTCGACGAACAGAAGCTCACGGTGCGCACGGATGAGGAGGAGGACGTCGACTACGAGTTCACCGAACTCGACGAACTCGCGCACGCTTATGCCGTGACCATCCACCGTTCACAGGGCAGTGAGTATCCTGCCGTGGTCATCCCGGTCACCACCAGCGCTTGGATGATGTTGCAACGTAACCTGCTCTACACCGCTGTCACGCGGGCCCGCACGTTGGTGGTCCTGGTCGGGTCGCGCCGGGCGATCGGGCAGGCCGTTCGTACCGTGAGCGGCGGGCGCCGCCACACCGCGCTCGACCACAGGCTACGGGTGTCCGATCACTGAACGCGCGCAGGCGCGCGCGGACGGTTGCAAGCCGCCGAAAACGGTCGGGGACGCAGCCCGTACCCTGGGCAGCACGCGAAGCGTGTTCCTGGGTATGTCGTTCACCAACACACCGTTCGTCCATGCCATCCGATTACGATTTTTTCCATTTGTGGGGTAGTTGTGGGGAGTCGGAGCCGCGAACGACGGCAGGCCAAACAGCGGGCCCGTGACAACCGGGCCCGTGACAACCGGGCCAGGGCTGCCGATGCCCACCGGCCGGCTGGTCGTGATGCCGATGCCTACCAGCGGGACAGGGAGACCGCCGACCTCATGATCGGTGCGGCACTGCACGCATGGCAGGCGGAGGACAGCGCGCAGTTGTCCCGGTACGTCGCGCTGCTGACCGAGCCCCCGGCCTCCTCCAGCAGGCGCCGGGCCGTCGACCGTGCCCTGGTGGCCTGGCTGAATCGCCTGGTGGAAGAGGCGTGGGACCGCGGCTGGCAGCCGGCGGACGTCATGCGGGCCGTCAGCAGGGAGGCGGGCGCGCGCCCGGCGCGGCTGACCGTCGACGCGATCGCCGGTCAGCTGCGCCGGTATGCCACGGCCACCGTGGACGAGCGCTGGGAGGCACAGCTCGCGGCTGCCGAGGCCACCGTCTGGTGGGCCGATGACGACGGCTGGCTCGATGCCTGGGGCGAGCGCGAAGGCCAGGACCGGGCCGCGGCGGTTGGCTGCGCCCTGACGGTTCTCGGGGTGCTCAGTGCCCTGCCGAGGCTCGCGCGCCTGTGCCCCCCGCCCGGGACCGCGCGGCGCGGGACCCTGCACCCTGACCAGGCGGCCGGCCGTACGGCCGACGCGCGCATGCTCGACCGGGTCCGCGCGCTGCTGGCCAAGGCCGAGTCGACTGGTTTCGCGGAGGAGGCCGAGGCGCTGACCGCGAAGGCCCAGGAGCTCATGGCTCGCCACAGCATCGATTACGCCCTGCTGGCGGCCGAGACCGGCTCGCGCGCCGAACCGACCGGCCGCCGGATCGGCGTTGACAATCCTTATGAGACTCCCAAGGCGCTGTTGTTGGACAAGGTGGCCAGCGCGAACCGTTGCCGGGCGGTGTGGACGAAGAATCTCGGTTTCACCACGGTGCTCGGTTACGACTCCGATCTCGACAGCGTGGAGTTGCTCTACACGTCGCTGTTGGTGCAGGCGACCACGGCGATGACACGGGAGGGCTCCCGGCAGGACCGTTACGGACGGTCGCGGACCCGTTCGTTCCGCCAGTCCTTCCTCACCTCCTTCGCTATCCGGATCGGCGAGCGGCTGCAGGGCGCGACCGACCGGGCGGGGGCGGAGGCGGCCGCCGAGACGGGCCGGGAGCGGCTGCTGCCTGTTCTGGCCGCGCGGGACGAGACCGTCAGGGAGGCGATCCGGACGATGTTCCCGGACCTTGTGTCACGGCCGGTGACAGCGAACGACCAGGAGGGCTGGCTGTCAGGCCGGGCCGCGGCCGAGGTCGCCTCCCTGGCCGCCCGCGCCGAGGTGAGCGACACCCGGCCCGGCTGACCACCCGACCGGCGTCGCCGGGGCTCCTGCCCTCTGATAGAGATGTGTTGTCAAATCGTGTAATCAGTAAGAGGATATCTTTGCTGGCTGGTGAACGGCTGTTCCCGGCGCGGGCCAGCGTGTCCTCTGGGGCCTGCGAGCGTGTGCGCGAAGCGGTGATCGCGTGCCCGCCGACCCTCTGGCATGAAGGAGCTGGTCTGGTGCGTCGCACCCTGTTCGAACCTGAGCACGAGGAGTTCCGCGGGCTCGCTCGGACTTTTTTTGAGAAGGAGTGCGTCCCGCACAGCAGCGAGTGGGAGCAGGCCGGGGTCGTCGACCGAGAGGTCTGGCGCAAGGCCGGCCGGGCGGGTCTGCTGCTGTGGTCGGTCCCGGAGGAGTTCGGCGGCGCCGGGGTTGAGGACTACCGGTACAGCGTGGTTCTCACGGAGGAGTTCTGGGCCACCGGCAGCGTCGGTTGCGGTTTCGGGCTGCAGAACGACGTGATGCCGCCCTACATCATCAAGCTGACCACCGACGAGCAGAAGGCGCGCTGGCTGCCCGGCTCGGTGAATGGGGACATCATCTGGGCGCTGGCGATGAGTGAGCCCGGCGCGGGCTCGGATCTCAAGTCGATCCGTACGACCGCGCGCCGTGACGGTGACAGCTATGTCGTGTCGGGCTCGAAGACTTTTATCACCAACGGGCTGCTGTGCGACAAGGCGGTGGTCGCGGTCAAGACCGACCCGGATGCCGGTCACCGGGGCATCAGCCTGCTCGTCGTCGACGCGGATGCGCCGGGCTTCAGCCGGGGCCGCAAGCTCGACAAGATCGGCCAGAAGGCGCAGGACACCGCTGAGCTGTTCTTCGACGAGGTGCGGGTGCCCGCGTCGAACCTGCTCGGGCAGGAGAACCGCGGCTTCTACCACCTGATGGAAAGCCTCGGGACGGAGCGGCTCGGCGCCGGGGTGAGCGCCGTCGCCATCATGAAGCGCGCGCTGGCGCTGACCGTGGAGCAGGTACGTACCCGCAAGGCGTTCGGGACGACGATCGGCTCGTTCCAGAACACGCGGTTCGAGCTGGCCGCGGTCAGGACCTTGTGCGATGTCGCGCAGGCCTACGTGGACACCGCTGTGCGCGCCCACCTCGACGGTGCGCTCAGCGCGGTCGACGCCGCCGGTCTCAAGCAGTGGACGACCGACACCCAGTGCGAGGTGGTCGACCGCTGCCTGCAGCTGTTCGGCGGCTACGGCTACATGAACGAGTACGAGATCGCCCGGCTGTGGCGGGACGGCAGGGTGCAGCGGATCTACGCCGGCTCCAACGAGGTCATGAAGGAGATCGTGGGCCGGTCACTTGATCTTGATGGAGACTGACGGGTAATGGCGACTGACCGGTATCGGGCGCCGGCCGTCGGGCGGCGGGCATGACGCTCACCACCGCCCACTGGCCGGCCGACACCGGCGTCGCGTTGTGCGAGATGCCGGTCGGTGACTGGTTGCGCCAGGTCGCCGACCGGCATCCGGACCGGCCCGCGTTACGCTGGCAAGATGATCTTGGTATTGCCACCGTGACCTACGCCGAGCTGGTGGATCGTGCCGCCGCCGTGGCGGCCGGCCTGCTCGGCGTGGTGGCACCGGGGGACCGGGTCGCCCTGTGGGCGCCCAACTGCCCCGACTGGGTCGTGGTGCAGTGCGCCGGCGCGCTCGCGGGCACCGTACTCGTACCGATCAACACCTCGCTGCGGGACGAGGAGGTCAGCCACGAGTTGCGCCAGTCCGGCGCGCGGCTCATTATCGCGGCCGCCGAGCACCGAGGTTCCCCGTTACGGGAGCGTGCGCGGGCCCTCGCCGACGAGCTGCCCGGCCGGCCGGTGCGGGTCGTGGCGCTTGAGGAGCTGGCGCGTGCGCTGCCGCCGCGTCCGGGGCCGCTGCCCGTGGTCTCCCCCGCGGCACCTTTTCTCATCCAGTACACCTCGGGGACGACAGGGCGGCCCAAGGGCGCTGTGCTGTCCCACTTCGCCGTGCTCAACACCGGCCGGATCGCCGGGCGCGTCTTCGCCGGTCCGCTGGTGTGGTGTTCCGGGCTGCCGCTGCACCATGTGGGCGGTTCGGTGTCCGGGGTGCTGATGACGTTCGCCTCGGCGGGGACGATGGTCCTGTCCCCGGGCTTCGAGCCGGCGCGCACCCTGTCGCTGATCGAGCGGGCGCGGGTCACGGCGCTCGGTGCCGTCCCGACGATGCTGTACGACCTGCTGGCCTACCCCGGCCTCGCCCGGTACGACATCAGCAGCCTTCAGGTCATCCAGACCGGTGGCACGACAGTGCCACCGGCACTGATCCGCCGTACCGAAGCCGTGCTCGGCTGCCGCGTCGTCATCTCCTACGGCCAGTCCGAGGCGCCGAACGCAACCGCCTGTCTTCCCTCGGACAGTGATCTGGTGAAGGCCGAGACGCTGGGGCGGGCGTTACCGCGGCGCGAGGTGCGGATCATCCGGCCGGGCACCGAGGGGACCACCGCGGACCTGGGCGAGCACGGTGAGCTGTGGATCCGCTCGCCGTTGAACATGAGCGGCTACCACGACGATCCCGAGGCCACCAGCCGGACGCTCGACGCCGAGGGCTGGCTGCACACCGGTGACCTGTGCGCCATGGACGCGGCCGGGATCCTGCGGATCCACGGACGCATCCGGGACGTCATCATCCGCGGCGGGGAGAACATCTACCCGCGTGAGGTCGAGGAAGCGCTGCTGGACCACCCCGGGGTGGTGGACGCGGCGGTGGTCGGCGCGCCCGACGAGCGCCTCGGCGAGGTTCCGGTCGCGTTCGTCGTGCCCGCTGCCGGCAGCGCCACCACCGCCGACGAGCTGGCCGCGTTCGCGCGGTCCCGGCTCGCCTACTTCAAGGTGCCGGTGGACTGGCATGTCGTCGACGACCTTCCCCGGACGGCATCGGGCAAGGTGCGCAAGTTCCTCCTGCGGGAGACGATCGCGCAGGAGTCACCGCGCGAGAGCTAGGGCGTGTCTGACGGATGGTGGTCGATCCATCGCCGCGGCCAGCCAGGCACGATCGCTGGGATCTTTCTGCCCGAGGCCTGCGCGGACGGTAGCGGTGGACGCATTGTGTGATCACACTTACTCTCGGTAGTGGGTCAGTCTGGACTGGAAACGTTGCCGTGAATGGGTCAGCGGCCCTGCCGGCCCCGGTCCCGGGGTTTCCCGGCCAGCTCGGCGGAGGGGGATCGCAACATGCACAGAACGCTGATTGTTGCCAAAATCGAACCCGGTTCCCAGCAGGATGTCGCGCGTATCTTCGCGGAGTCAGACACCACCGGTCTGCCGCGTGCGGCCGGTGTCGTCCACCGTTCCCTTTACTCCCTCGGAGATCTCTACATACATCTTCTGGAAACCGTCGACGACGGTCGCCGGACGGTTGAGAACGCACGTGGCCACGAGGAGTTCAAGCGTGTCAGCGACCGCCTGACGCAACATATTCGGCCGTATCTGAAGACATGGCGTTCGCCCGCGGACGCGATGGCCCACTGCTTTTACACCTTTGAGAGCACACCCCGGGGGGAGGCCGCGTGAAGAGCGCCACCGCCACGGCGACGGCCGCCGCCTGGACCCGTTGCGGATCCTGCGCGGCGCTCGTCTACGGCCGGCGGCTGGCCCGCAACCTGCTCGTGTGTCCCGAATGCGGTCACCACGACCGGCTCACAGCGCCGCAACGGGCCGATCAGCTTTTCGACACGGGCAGTTTCACGCCCTTGCTGGTCGAACCCGTTCCCTTTGACATCCTGGACTTCACCGATACCCGGCCCTACCGCCGGCGCTGGGAGGCCGCACGCCAGGAGACGGCACTGCCCGAAGCGGTGCTGTGCGGTAGGGCAGAAATCGGCGGCTACCCGCTCGTCGCGGCCGTCATGGATTTCCGTTTTCTGGGCGGCAGCCTCGGTTCGGCGGTCGGGGAAATGATTACCCTCGCGATCGAACATGCCGCGGACGAGGCGCTCGCGCTGCTCATCGTGGCGACCTCCGGCGGCGCTCGGATGCAGGAGGGGTGCCTGTCGCTGATGCAGATGGCGAAGACCGGCATTGCCGTCCAGCGGCACCGGGAACGGGGCCTGCTGTCCATCAGCCTGGTGACCGACCCCACCTACGGTGGGGTGGCGGCATCGTTTGCGACGAACACGGACGTGATCGTCGCTGAGTCCGGGAGCCGGATGGGTTTCGCCGGCCCCCGCGTCATCCGCCAGACCATCGGGCAGGAGCTTCCCGCCGAGTTCCAGAGCAGCGGGTTTCTCGCCAGCAAGGGGCAGGTCGACATCGTCGCCGACCGGGCGGACCTGCGGACATGCCTGAGCCGGCTGCTCGCTGCCGGGCATCGCGCGCGGGGGGCTGCCGGCCCGCCCGCTGGCCCGTCCGCCGGGGGAGCAGCGAGCGGGCCAGCGAGCGGGCCAGCGGGCGTGGTCATCACCGACCCGGAGCGGCTGGTCCAGCGGGATCCGTGGGAGACGGTACGGCTCGCCCGCGACATCGACCGCCCGACCGTGCGGGACTATCTCGCCCGTTCCTTCGACTCGTTCGTCGAGCTGCACGGAGACCGCCTGTACGGCGACTGCCGCGCGGTGGTCGCGGGCCTTGCGGAGATCGACGGACTCGCCGTGGCGGTCATCGGGACAGCGAAGGGACACTCGACCGCGGACCTCATCGCGCACAACTTCGGCATGCCGCAGCCCGAGGGCTACCGCAAGGCCATGCGCGTGATGTCGCTGGCGGCCCGCCTCGGCCTGCCCGTGGTGACCTTGATCGATACCCCTGGCGCCTACCCCGGCCGCGAGGCCGAGGAAAGAGGCCAGGCGTCCGCGATCGCGCACGCCATCCAGTGGATGTCGGCGCTCGCGACCCCGATCATCGCTGTGATCACTGGTGAGGGCGGTAGCGGCGGCGCACTCGCGCTGGCTGTCGCGGACCGTGTTCTGGTGGCGGAGAACGGTGTCTTTTCCGTCATCAGCCCGGAGGCCTGCTCGGCGATCCTGTGGAACGACGCCCAGGCGGCGGCTCAGGCGGCGCGTGCGCTCGGCCTGACCGCCCCGTCGTTGTTGCGCCTGGGCATCGTCGACGGGGTGGTGCCGGAGCCGCTCGGGGGAGCGCAGGCGGATCATGCCGGCGCCGCGGACCTGCTCCGGGCCGCGGTGGGAGAAACACTGCGGCCGCTGATGCCGGTACCGAGGGCCGAACTCGTCAACGCTCGGCGCGCGCGGTTCCGCCGGTTCGGCCAAGCGGCGGTGGCGGTCCCAGCCTCGGTCCCGGCGCCGCTGCCCCTGCCCGCGCCACGGGAAAAGGAGACGGCCGCATGAGAACGGGTAGCACGACCGATCAGCGCCAGCACGTTCTGGGCTGTCTGCACGAGCATGCCAGGCGGCTGGCCGATGAACTGCCGGCAGGCCTTGGCCGTATCCGGGTCTGCTCTGGCGATGTGGCCATCGAGGTCGAATGGTCGCGGGCCGCCCTCACGGCAGCTGTGCCGGCCCAGCTGGAACCGGCCGCCACACTCGTCTCGGTGCTCGGCCCCACCGGTCCCACCGGCCCCGCCGGCCCCGGCGAACTCGCGGACGCCGGGGCCGGGCATGT
Organism: Protofrankia sp. CiT1; assembly: GCF_917627335.1. Lineage (NCBI taxonomy): Bacteria > Bacillati > Actinomycetota > Actinomycetes > Frankiales > Frankiaceae > Protofrankia > Protofrankia sp. CiT1. The sequence continues at coordinate 61,944 of NZ_CAKJTP010000004.1, forward strand.
GGTCGCCGTCTCCGCGCCGATTGTCGGGACCTTCTATCACGCCCCCGAGCCGGGGGCCGAGCCCTATATCACCGTGGGGAAGGTCATCGAGGCTGGCGCGACCATCGGCATCGTCGAGGCAATGAAACTGCTGAACCCGGTGACCGCGGATACCGGCGGAACAGTGACCAGGATCTGCGTTGAGAACGGGGAATCGGTCGAATTCAGCCAGGTGCTCGTTGAGATCACGCCGCGCCAGTGACGGACCGACGGGCGCGGCACCATGGCAGCACCGTCTCGCTCGGCGGCGCCGGGGGCGCCTTTCCCTTTTCCCGCGGGGGTAATGGAGTTGTTCCAGAAAATTCTCATCGCGAACCGAGGCGAGATCGCGTTGCGGGTCGCCCGGGCATGCCGCGAGCTCGGCGTCCGGACAGTCGCCGTCTACTCGACCGCGGACGCCGATTCTGTCGTCCGGCGGTACGCCGATCAGGCGGTGTGTATCGGGCCACCGCCGCCACGGCGCAGCTACTGCAATGTCGCGGCCATCGTGGAAGCGGCCAGGATGACGGAGGCAGATGCCATTCATCCTGGCTATGGGTTCCTGTCTGAGGATCCGGATTTCGCCGAGATCTGCGCGGACAACGGTCTGGTCTTCATCGGCTCCCCACCGGAGGTGATGGCGTCGCTGGGCGACAAGAACGCGGCGCGTGGCCTGATGCGCCAGGCTGGGCTGCCCCTGCTCACCGGCAGCACGGATGTCGCCCGCAGCGCGGCGGACGTCCGCGACATCGCCGACGCCATCGGTTATCCCGTCATTATCAAGGCCGTTGCCGGCGGTGGCGGCCGCGGCATGACCGTTGTCTGGTCGGCCGCGGAGCTGGCTCGGGCCTACACCCGGACACGCGCCGCGGCGCGGGCCGTGTTCGGCGACGACCGGATCTACGTCGAACGCTTCCTGGAACGGGCACGCCACGTCGAAGTGCAGATACTCTGCGACGCGCACGGTGGGGGCATCCACCTCGGCACCCGTGACTGCTCGGTCCAGCGTCGTCACCAGAAGCTGGTCGAGGAGGCGCCGGCACCCGAACTCGATCCCGATCGGGTGGCCGAGATGTGCCAGGACGCCGTGCGCGGGGCGCTCTCGGTCGGTTTCACTGGTCTTGGCACGGTCGAGTTCCTGGTCGACGAGGACCAGAACCACTACTTCATAGAGATCAACAGCCGTATCCAGGTCGAGCACCCGGTGACCGAGATGGTGACGGGCTGTGATCTTGTCCACGAGCAGCTGTACGTGGCGAGCGGCACGCCGCTGCGGCTGCGCCAGGATGACGTCGCCCCGCGCGGCGTGGCGGTCGAGTGCCGGGTCAACACCGAGGACCCCGACCGCGGGTTCGCGCCCGCTCCGGGGCTGCTCGAGCGGTTCACCCCGCCGGCCGGCCCGTTCGTCCGGGTCGATACCCACGGTTTCCCCGGCTATCGGGTCAGCCCGCACTACGACTCGTTGCTGGCCAAGGTGTCGGTCTGGGCGCCCAGCCGGGCCGAGGCGCTGAGCCGGGCCGAACGCGCCCTGGGTGAGTTCGACGTCGCCGGCCCCGGCGTGGCCACCACCATCCCCTTCATCAAACGGGTGCTGACCGACACCGAGTTCCGGAAGGGGCTGTACTCGACCGGCCTGGTCGACCGCATGGTCACGGACTAGGGCGTGGCTGAGGGTGACTGCCCGCGCCGCCTCGCGATGCACGCGCTCAGCCCCGCTCCTTGATCCACACCCCTGTTGCCGGGCGCTTCGAGGGGCTCCGGCGGTAGGGCGTTCGATCAGGGCGCGGCGTCCGGGTGGATGGATCGCGAGCCGGACAGCCCTGTTGTCGGAGCCTCTTACTGAAAAGGATACGATGATGAGCGCGGAAACCACCGGAAATACTCGGGTAGTCGTGACACCCGCACAGATAGCGGAGATTCTCGTCACGAAGGCCGGTATGGATCCGGCTATTTTCTCCGGGAATCCAGACAGCTCTCTTCAGAATCTTGAGATCGACTCCTTGGCTGTACTCGAACTACAGGCTGTGATCGTTGAGAGGTTTGGGGTAGAGATTCCCGACGAGGCCATCACCATGACGCTCGGAGAAATCGCCGCCGTTGTCAACGAATGCTTTGAGGAGGTCTCCTGAAAATGTCTGGACATACCCAGAACTCAGTGTTCATAGCCGCGCCATTCGATGTTGTCTGGAGCGCCACCAACGATGTCGAGAAATGGCCTGGCCTCTTTACGGAGTATGCCTCGGCCGAGATTCTGGAGCGGCGGGGAAACACGGTGCGTTTCCGGCTGACCATGCATCCGGACACGGACGGGCGGGTCTGGTCATGGGTGAGCGAGCGGACGGCCGACCGCGACCGTCGGGAGGTGCGCGCGCACCGCGTCGAGCCGGGCCCCTTCCGGTACATGAACATCTACTGGACGTATGAGGAGGCCGACGGCGGTGTGCGGATGCTGTGGGTACAGGACTTCGCCATGCGCCCGGACGCTCCGGTTGACGACGAGGCGATGACCGCCCGAATCAACATCAATTCGCTGATCCAGCTGGAGGTCATCCGGGACAAGGTCGAACAGCTGGCGGCCGGTGGGGCCGACGTGGCCGGGGCTGGCGTGGCCGGCACGGCCCGCGACATCCGCGCATGACGAGCGAGAAGGGATCGAGAGGCATGGCCGTCACATCCCACTGTGGGCATGTTGCCGCTCGTGACGTGCCGGCGGACCGGCGCCGCGGCGGAGAGCTGCGCGTGCTGCTCGGCCCGCGGACCGTCGGCAGCACGTCCGGCTTCATGGGCGTGGCCACTTTGTTGCCCGGTGAGAGGATCACCGAGCATTACCATCCATACAGTGAGGAATTCCTGTGCGTCACGCATGGTGCGATTACCGTGGACTGCGATGACGAGCCCGTGGTCATCGCGTCCGGCGAGGGGCTCTACATCCCGGTCGGGATGCGGCACCGGCTGCGCAACACCGGGACCGAACAGGCCTCGGTGGTCTTTCACCTCGGTCCGCTCGCCCCCCGCCCCGAACTCGGGCACGTGGACACCGAGAGCCCGGCCGCCGAGGGCCCGGCCGCCGAGAGCCCCGCTACCGAGAGCCCCGCTACCGGCAGCCCGGTAACAGACCCGGTGGCTTTGTGATGGTCGCCTCCCGGCGCGTGGCCGTGACCGGGGTGGGTGTGGTGGCACCGGGCGGGGTGACCCGGCCGGCATTCTGGTCGACGGTCACCGAAGGGCGTACCGCCACCCGCCGCATCACCTTCTTCGACCCGTCGCCGTTCCGCTCCCGGGTCGCGGCCGAGTGCGATTTTGATCCGGTGGCGGCCGGCCTGTCCGCCCGGCATACGCGGCGATCCGACCGGTACATCCAGTTCGCCCTCGCCGCCGCGGCGGAGGCGGTCGCCGACAGCGGGATCGTCTTCGACGAGGACACCGCGAACGCGGCCGGCGTCGCGATGGGTACGGCGGTCGGCGGTACCACGGCGTTGGAAACCGAGTACGTCGTGGCCAGCGACAGCGGCCGGGAATGGCTGGTCGATCCCGACCATGCCGCTCCGTTCCTGTATCAGGCTCTGCTGCCGAGCAGTCTCGCGGCCGACGTGGCGGCCTGGTTCCAGACACACGGCCCCGCGCAGGTCGTCTCGACCGGCTGCACCTCCGGGATCGACGCCATCGGTTACGGCTACCAGCTCGTCATGGACGCGGAGGTGGATGTCATGATTGTCGGCGCTTCGGATTCCCCGATCTCGCCGGTCACGCTGGCGTCGTTCGACGCGATCAAAGCGACGTCGCCGGACGACTCCGACCCCGCGCATGCCTCCCGGCCCTTCGACCGGGACAGGCAGGGCTTCATCCTGGGCGAGGGCGCCGCCGTCCTCGTCCTGGAGGAGATGGGACACGCGCTGCGCCGGGGAGCCCGCGTCTACTGTGAGGTCGCCGGGTTCGCCACCCGGGGAAACGCCTTCCACATGACCGGCCTGCGGCCTGACGGCGCGGAGATGGCGGTCGCCATCGGTGACGCGCTGGCCCAGGGACGGCTGGCGCCGACGGATGTCTCCTACATCAACGCTCATGGTTCGGGCACCAAGCAGAATGACCGCCACGAGACAGCCGCCTTCAAACGCGCCCTCGGCGAGCACGCCTACCGGATACCGATCAGTTCGATCAAGTCCATGGTTGGCCATTCGCTCGGCGCGATCGGCGCCATCGAGATGGCCGCCTGCGCGCTGGCGATCGAGCACGGGGTGGTGCCGCCCACGGCGAACTGGGCGAACCGCGATCCCGAATGCGATCTCGACTACACGCCGAACACAGCGCGGGAGCAACAGGTCGACGTGGCGCTGTCGGTCGGCAGCGGTTTCGGTGGATTCCAGTCGGCCATGGTCTTCGCCCGGCCGCGGGAGGCCGGGCGATGACGCGCCAGGCGGCCGCGCCGCGCGCGGTCGTGACCGGCATCGGGATCGTCTGCGCGAGCGGCGTCGGCGCGGACACCTACTGGAAGACGGCGCTGTCCGGCGAGAGCCGGATTGAACGGATCTCCCAGTTCGACCCGTCCCGGTACGCAACCACCCTTGCCGGGGAGATCGACGGCTTCCAGGCCGCTGACCACATGCCCAGCCGGTTCGTGGTGCAGACCGACCGGTGGACCCAGCTGGCGTTCTGCGCGGCGGGCCAGGCGCTCGCCGACGCCGAGATCGATCCGGCGGCCCTCGATCCGTACGAGATGTCGGTGGCACTCGCGAGCGGTTCCGGCGGGAATGTCTTTGGCCAGCGTGAGCTCCAGCGGCTGTGGAGCTCACCGTCGCGCACGGTCGGCGCCTACCAGTCGATCGCCTGGTTCTACGCGGCCACGGTTGGCCAGTTGTCGATCATGTATGGCATGAAGGGGCCGTCGGCGGTGCTGGTTGCCGAGAGCGCCGGCGGTCTGGACAGCCTCGCCCATGCCGCGCGGCTGGTCCGCCGCGGCACCCCGGTGGTGCTCGCGGGCGGGACCGAGGCCCCGCTGTCCCCGTATGCGCTCACCTGCCAGCAGCACAACCACGCGATGACCGCCCGGACCGACCCGGCGCGGGCGTACTGCCCGTTCGACGTGGACGCGGATGGTTACGTGCCCGGGGAGGGGGGCGCGGTGCTCGTCGTCGAGGACCTCGGCCACGCGCTGGCCCGCGGCGCGCCCGTCATCTACGGGGAGATCGCCGGTGCCGCCGCCACGTTCGACGGGCGGCCCTGGCGGCCCTGGCGGCGGGGAGCCGAGGGGGACGTGGAGCAGTACGCGCGTGCCATGACCATGGCATTGCGGCGGGCCGGCGTACGTCCGGGTGAGGTTGACGTCGTCTTCCCCGACGCGCTTGGCCTGCCCGCCGCGGACCGGGACGAATGCGCCGCCATGCGGGCGGCATACGGCTCGGCGTCACCAGCCGTCACCACGCAGAAACCTCTGGTCGGACGGCTTTACCAGGGTGGGGCCGCGCTGGACGCGGCGACCGCGCTGCTGGCCATGCGTCACGATCTTCTTCCGCCCACCGCGGGTACCCGCCGGCCGGCGCGGGGATGCCGGCTCCACTTCGTGTCCGAGGTGACCCCCACACCGGTGTTCACCGCGATGGTCAACGCCCGTGGACTGGACGGATTCAACACCTCCCTCGTGCTGCGCCGGTGCCCGGAGATCGACCTGAACGCGGTCCCGGCCGCTGGCACACGCCCGCGGCCCCAGCCGGAAAAGAAAGGGGACAACCAGCGATGACCAGCCCCGAGACGGCCGGCGGCGGCGCCGGGAGCGACACGGTACGGACGCTGCTGCGGATGCGCGCCACTGCCGGCCGTGAACACGAGTTCGAAAACGCCTGGCGGAAGGCGGCCGAGGTCATCAGCACGGTGCCCGGTAACATCCGCCAGGACCTCATGCGCGACCCGGATCTTCCTCGTGAATATGTGATCGTCGCGGATTGGGAGAGCCGGGCGGCGCTTGACGCCTTCGGGCGCAGCCCGCGCCGGGACCATCTCACCACGGCCCTGCGGGACCTGCGCGATGATGCGGACCGCCATACCTACCAGATCCTGCAGACCCTGGCCGGACGGGAACCGGCGGTGCGTGTGCTGGTCACCACAACCGTGCCCGCGGGTGAGGAGGCAGTCTTCGAACAGGCCTTCCTCGACGTGGCGGCGGCGATGCGCGGTGTTCCCGGCCACCTCCGGGAAGAGCTTCTGCACGAGCCCGGAACGCCCACATACCACCTGCTCGCCGAATGGACGTCGAAGGCCGCGTTCCTCGACTGGGTACAGGATCCGCGTCATACCGATCGGACCAGGGAGCTCCTTCCCTACCTCAACCGCGGGTTCTCCCGCCGTGTCTTCACGATCGCGGCCCGGCCACCGGAGCCGGCAGCGGGCCCGGCACCGGATCCGGCCACGGCCGCCTCTCCGCTCACCGTTATCGGCGCCGGTAACGCGGCCGGTAACGCGGCCGCGCCGACGGCGCCGGGCAGGCGGCGGGAGCCGCGCGCGACAACCGACGTGCTGGTGGTCGGCGCGGGACCGACCGGGCTGACCCTGGCCATCGAGCTGGCCCGCCGCGGGGTCGCGTGCCGGCTGGTGGACAGCAACGCCAAGCCGCCGGGCCGGGCGGACAAGGCCATCGGGGTGCACTGCCGGACCATGGAGATCTGGGAGGACATGGGCCTCGCCCGCGCGGCCATCGATACCGGCATCTGGTTCAACGGCCAGATCGTCATCGTGAACGGACGCCAGACGCACCGGGTCGAATGGAATCATCCGGAGCTGCCATACGCCCACCTCGGACTGCCCCAGTACGAGACGGAACGGCTCCTCGTCGACCGCCTGAGTACCTTGGGCGGTTCGATTGAGCGGGGCCTGGAACTACACACCGTCACCCAGGACAGCGCGAACGTGGTCGCTCACCTGTCCACCGCCGACGGAGCGCGGGAAACGGTGCATGCCAAGTACATCGTCGGTTGCGACGGCGCGCACAGCGTCGTCCGCCGGGAGCTGGGGCTGTCCTTCAACGCCGGGGCCGGGCGGTTCCCGCAGCTGTTCATGCTCGCCGACCTCGACGTCGACTGGGCGATGCCCGAGGGGTACCTGCTGCGTTTCATGCACATGACCGACGGTGAGCTCGACGGGATGCTGGTGTGCGTGCCGCTGCGGGGCACGGGCCGCTACCGGATGGCGACCATGGCGCCGCCGCGCGTCATGGCGGAGGCGGCCCGCACCGAGGTGCCGCCCGGCTTCACCAAGGAGTACGAACCGCCGACACTGGCCGATTTCCAGGTCGCGCTCGACCGGCTCGCCCCGGCCGGCACCACCGGCCGCAACCTCCGCTGGTCGTCGATCTTCCGGATCAGCCACGGGATCGTCGACCGGTACCGGGTCGGCCGGGCCTTCGTCGCGGGCGACGCCGCGCATCTGCACCCGCCCGCGGGCGGCCAGGGCATGAACACCGGGATCCAGGACGCCTACAACCTCGGCTGGAAGCTCGCGCTCGCGGTGAACGGGCACGCCGGGGCCGGGCTGCTCGACAGCTACGAGGCCGAGCGCCGCCCGGCCGGACAGGCGGTCATGGACCGCGCCGTCCGGGTGGCGTTCACCGACGAGATGGACAACGCCGACGAAAAGGCACAGTTCCTCGAGGAGATGCAGCTGACCCTGACCTATCGGGGCACCCCCGGGGTCGGCGAGGCGCTCGGCTGGGATGCGCCCGACCGGGGACCGGCCGCCGGGGATCGCGCGCCCGACGTACACGGCCTGACCCGCCGCGGTGTCGGGCACCCCATGCGCCTGTTCGAACTGACCCACGGGATCTCGCACACCCTGCTGATCTATACCGACGCCAGTACGACCGAGGAGGACCTGCGCGGCTACGAGAAGACGGCTGGCGCGATCCAGCACCGGTTTCCCGAGCTGGTCACCATCTACCTGGTCCGGGACCCCGACGCCCCACGGCCGCCAGCGGTGGGCCTGCCCGTCGTGTACGACACCGGCCGACAGTGGCGCGCCGCCTACGCCGCCGCCGGACCGTGTGCTTACCTGATCCGTCCGGACGGGCACGTGGGCTTCCGGACCAGGCCGGTCCTTGCCGGCGCCCTCGAGGACCATCTGCGTGCCGTGTTCGGCGATGGCCGGCAGTCCCGGGAGTGATCCCGGGTGTCCCGGGCGTCGACGGGGCGCAAGAAACATGATCGTGTCGTCGTTGGCCTGGAGCCCGGCCCTGGGCAACGGGAGATGCGACAGGGGAGGGAGCTGGCATGGAACGTGGGAAAGGCCGTCACCGACGGCTGCGGGTCGCGGTGTGCGGGGCCGGCGCGGCGGGGATGACCAGCGCGCTCGCCCTTGCGCGCCAGGGGCATGCGGTCACCCTCTTCGAACGGGACGCGGCCGCTCGGCCGGCACAGGTCGGTGCGGCCGCCGGCTGGCGACGGACCGGGGTCGCGCAGCTGCACCAGCCGCACGCTTTTCTCGCCCGTGGCTGCGCCGAACTGCTTGCGGGGCTGCCCGACGTGGTGGCGGCGCTGCACGCGGCCGGTGCGGTGGAGGCCGCGCTGCCACACGGGCTGGTGTCCTTCCTATGCCGGCGCAGCACGGTGGAGTGGGTGCTGCGCCGGCTGGTCGAGGCCGAGCCCGGCATCAGCGTCCAGCTCGAGGCCGTGCGGCGGGTCGAGGCGCACAGGGGGAGCGTCGACGTGGTACGCCTGGGTGACGGCAGCGCGCATCCAGCGGATCTCGTGGTCGACTGCGGTGGCCGGCGCGGCGCTCTCACGACGGAGATGCTCGCTGAAGAGGTCTTCGACGAGCCGGCCAACGAGACGTACCGGTCACGCCGCTACCGGCTGCGGCCAGGATGCCAGTTCGCCGCGGTCAACCGCGGGGTGATCGGGGTCGAGGAGGGCGACGGCTACTCGTTCCTGGTCTTCCCACACGACGCGGGGACGTTCACCGTCACGTTCGTGCACCTGCCTGAGGACAAGGCGCTGGCGGGTCTGCGGGCGGTGCCCGCCTTCGAGGCGGCCGCGCGCATGGTTCCGCTCGGCGCGGCCTGGACCGACCCCGCGTTCGCCGAACCGATCTCGGATGTCATGGTCATGAACGGCCTGCGCAACGTGTTCCGTCCGCCGGGCCCGGCCAGGCCGCTGGGCCTGCACGCGATCGGCGACGTCGTGTGCACCACCAACCCGCATTTCGGTCGAGGTATCTCGCTGGCTGTGGCGCACGCTCTCACGCTCGCCCGCGCGGTCGCCGAGGATCCGGCCGACCCCGAACTGTGGCGTGACCGGGTCGACGCCTGGGTCCACGGTGAACTGTGGTCGTGGTTCGATGACGCCCGGTCGCTGGACCGGTCGCGTACCGTGCTCTGGCGGGCAGCTATGGCCGAGACCGACCCGGCCGCTGCCACCGCTGGGGCCATTCCGGCGATGAGCCCCCCGAGCCCGGCCGCCGTGCCGCGGCTCATGGTGCTTGCCGCGGCCGGCGTCGATCCGGTGGTGGCGCGGGCGGTGTTCCGCCACATGCATCTGGCCGCCGCGCCGGAGGAGCTCAACGCGGTGCAACCGCGGGTGTCCGAGCTACTTGCCGCGGGCTGGCGCCCGCGGCGGCCGGCCGGTCTGCCGACCAGGCAGGAGATCGTCGAGGTCGTTCGCGCGGTCAGGGCGCCGGCCATGTGACCGGGGGCGGGCCGCCCGCGGGCAGGGCGATCGCGGTGATGATCAGTCCGTTGCGGGCCAGCCAGCGGCCCGCGAACTCGGTCAGTTCATGACCGGCGAGGATCGGGCCGGCCACCAGCAGCCGAGCGTGGAAGGTACCGGTGGGTTCGGCGGTGATGAGCGCGTCGTCAAAGCCAAGCCAGCGTCTGGCCAGTGGGAACCATGCTTTGTACACCGACTCCTTGGCGCTGAACAGCAGCCGGTCCCAGCACACCTCGGGGTGACGTGATGTTCGCTGGTCGAGCCAGGAACGCTCCTCGGCCAGCGCGACCTGGTCGAGGACGCCCGGCGGCACACCCTCGTTGGGTTCGGCATCGATACCGATCGTGACGATATCGGCGGACCGGGACACGGCGGCCGCCCGGTATCCAGCACAGTGCGTGATACTGCCGACGACTCCGGCGGGCCATCGCGGCTCGCGCCGGGGACCGGGCAGGATCGGTGCCGGCGGCAGGCCGAGCCTGGCGAGCGCACGGTGGGCGCATACCCGGGCGGTGGTGAACTCCCGGCGCCGTTTGTCCACGGACCGCGCGAGGGTCGCCTCCTCCTCGGCGAACAGCACGGCGTGCGGGTCGTCGGTGAACGCCTCGACCGCGACCGCGCTGGCGGGCAGCAGCGTCTCAAGCAGGGCGGTCTCACGCATGCGGATCCGATGCATGCCGCTTCGGGACGCTCCAAGCCGAGGCGTACTGGTCCGGCGCCGGCAGAATCTGGCGCGGGACATTGCGCGGCATGTTCCACCGGCTCCATTCCCGCGGGTAACCGACCGAAACCTCCTCGAACCGGACGCCGTCATACCAGGTTGTCCGCGGGATATGAAGATGGCCGTAGACGACGGCTGTGGCCCGGAAGCGCAGGTGCCAGTCGGCGGTGCTCTCGGTGCCGCACCACTGCGCGAACTCGGGGTAGCGCAGCACATCTGTCGGGCCGCGTACCAGCGGGAAGTGGTTCACCAGCACGGTCGGCAGGCTCCGCTCGCGGGCGGCGAGCCGGTCGCGGGTGTGCGCGACCCGAAACCGTGACCATGCGTCCACGCCCGGGTATGGGTCGGGATCGAGCAGGAACTCGTCCGAGCACATCACGCCGGACTCGCGGGCCACGGCGAGCCCTTCCTGCTTGGTGCGGGTGCCCGCCGGGCGAAACGTGTAGTCGTAGAGCAGGAACAGCGGTGCGACGGTCACGGGGCCGCCGGCGCCTGTCCAGACGGGGTAGGGGTCCTCCGGGGTCAGCACACCAAGGCCGCGGCACATCTCCACCAGGTACTGGTAACGCCGTTCGCCGGTCAACCGCACCGGGTCTTTTCGCGGCGTCCACAGCTCGTGGTTACCGGGAACCCAGATCACTGTGGTGAACCGGCTGCTCAGCAGCGTCAGCGCCCACTCGATGTCCGCGGCGACCTCACCGATGTCACCAGCGACGATCAACCAGTCCGCGGCCGACTCCGGCCGGAGCTCCTCGACGATCTGGCGGTTCTCGGTATAGGCGACATGTAAATCACTGATGGCCAGTAATTTCCCAGCCGCGGCCCGGGATGCGGTCACCGGTCCGACTTTACTGTTTTAGCGCCGTTCAGGCGTTGACCGCCACCGGGCCGGCTGGTCCGCGTGGCCACGGGGAAGCGAGGGACGGACGCTCCCGCTCCACACCCACCCGGTCTACAGCGAGCGACATATGCGGCAGTACATCCTTGCCTTCGAGAAAGCGGCGGCTGCTTTCTACACGAAGACCCCGACGCTCTGAGAGCGTGTTTGAGATCGGGCTTTCGATCAGTGAGCCGTGTCCAGGCGCCCCCTGGCAAGGCGGAAGGCCGAAGCGATACCGGATGAGTTGTATCGGTGTGGCCGACAACGCGGCCAGGGGGCACCTGGGCGCGGTGAGCCGGAATGACGATCTCAAACACGCTCTGAGCGCGCGACAGGACCAGCGGTCGCGCACTCTTCGGCCGGGAAGGCCGCGGTCCAGGAGCGCTGCCAGAGATCAGCCGCCGCGGCGGTTGGTGCGCTTCGGGGCGGTGACCTTGTTGGCGACGCTGTTGCCGAACTCGTCGACGAGGCCGGCCCGGCGCAGCGCGTCGGCGAGGGCGCCAGTGGGCGCGCTCGGCTCCCCACGGCGGGGGCGGGGCTGCGCGGCGCGGGGCTGCGCTGTTCCCCGCGGCTGTGTTCCCCGCGGCTGTGCGGTCTTTCGTGGCTGCTCGCCGCGAGACGGGTTGCCACGGGGTGAGCCGCCGCGGCTGGCATCGTCGTCGAGACGCAGGGTCAGCGAGATGCGTTTGCGGGGGATGTCGACGTCGAGCACCTTCACCCGCACGATGTCACCGGGCTTCACCACGTCGCGAGGGTCGGCGACAAAGGTCCTCGACATCGCCGAGACGTGCACGAGGCCGTCCTGGTGCACACCGACGTCGATGAAGGCGCCGAATGCCGCGACGTTGGTGACCACACCCTCCAGCACCATGCCCGGGGTGAGGTCGGCAAGAGTGTCGACGCCCTCGGCGAAGGTGGCGGTCCGAAACGCCGGGCGCGGGTCGCGGCCTGGCTTCTCCAGTTCCGCCACGATGTCGGTGACGGTCGGCAGGCCGAAGGTCTCGTCGACGAAGTCCGCGGGCCGCAGCGCACGCAGCGCGGCGGTGCTGCCGATCAGCGTCGTGATCTCGCTGCCGGTCGACGCCAGGATGCGGCGCACCACCGGATAGGCCTCCGGGTGCACGCTGGAGGCGTCGAGGGGGTCGTCCCCGTCCCGGATGCGCAGGAAGCCGGCGCACTGCTCGAACGCTTTCGGGCCGAGCCGAGGGACCTCGGTGAGCGCCCGGCGTGAGCGGAACGGGCCGTTGGCGTCACGGTGGCGCACGATGTTCTCCGCGAGGCTGTCGCCGATCCCGGACACGCGTGTCAGCAGCGGGGCCGAGGCGGTGTTGACGTCGACCCCGACGGCGTTCACCGCGTCCTCGACGACCGCGTCGAGCGAGCGGGATAGTTTGATCTCGGACAGGTCGTGCTGGTACTGGCCGACCCCGATTGATTTTGGATCGATCTTGACGAGTTCCGCCAGCGGATCCTGCAGGCGGCGCGCGATCGACACCGCGCCACGCAGCGAGACGTCCAGCTCGGGCAGCTCGCGGGAGGCGTAGGCCGAGGCCGAGTAGACCGAGGCCCCGGCCTCCGACACGATGACCGGGGTGAGCGCCAGTTCGGGATGCAGCCTGGCCAGCTCGCTGGCGAGCTTGTCGGTCTCCCGGGACGCGGTGCCATTGCCGATCGCGATCAGCTTGACGCCGTGCTGGGCGGCGAGGCGGGCGAGCACGGCGATCGACTCGTCCCAGCGCCGCCGCGGCTCGTGTGGGTAGATCGTCTCGGTGGCGACCACCTGGCCGGTCGCGTCGACCACCGCGACCTTCACGCCGGTCCGCAGGCCCGGGTCGAGCCCCATGGTCACCTGGGCGCCGGCGGGCGCCGCGAGCAGGAGGTCACGCAGGTTGACGGCGAACACTCCCACCGCGGTGTCCTCGGCCGCCTGCCACAGGCGCATCCGCAGATCGATGTCGAGATGGACGAGGATGCGCGTGCGCCAGGCCCAACGGACCGTGTCCACCAGCCAGCGGTCGGCCGGACGGCCCAGGTCGGCGACGGCGAAGCGGTCGGCGATCGCCAGCTCGTAGTCGCCCGGCGCCGGGGCCTCCCGCGGCGCGGCCTCCTCGGCAGCCTCCCCGTCCGGTTCCAGGGTGAGATCGAGGATCTCCTCCTTCTCACCGCGGAACAGCGCGAGGATCCGGTGCGAGGGCAGCGTGGTGAAAGGCTCGGCGAAGTCGAAGTAGTCGGCGAACTTGGCACCGGCGTCCTGCTTGCCGTCGCGCACCCGGGAGGTGAGCCGGCCGCGCGCCCACATCCGCTCGCGCAGCGTCCCGATCAGGTCGGCGTCCTCGGTGAACCGTTCGACCAGGATCGCGCGGGCGCCGTCCAGCGCGGCGGCGGCATCGTCGACCCCACGCTCGGCGTCGACGAAGGCGGCCGCGGCCGCCTGCGGGTCGAGCGCCGGATCACCCAGCAGCGCCTCGGCCAGCGGTTCGAGGCCCGCCTCCCGGGCGATCTGTGCCTTGGTACGGCGTTTGGGCTTGTAAGGCAGGTAGATGTCCTCCAGCCGCGCCTTCGAGTCGGCGGCCATGATCTGTGTCTCGAGGGCATCGTCCAACTTGCCCTGCGAGCGGATCGACTCGAGGATCGCGGTGCGCCGTTCCTCCAGCTCACGCAGGTAACGCAACCGCTCCTCAAGGGTGCGCAGCTGCGTGTCGTCGAGTGTCCCGGTTGCTTCCTTGCGGTAGCGGGCGATGAACGGCACGGTGGCCCCGCCATCGAGCAGGTCCACGGCCGCGGTCACCTGACCCTCACGCACGCCGAGCTCCTCGGCGATCCTGCGATGAACCGACGTCGTCACAATCCTGATCCACCTTCGCGCTGGGGTCCGAAGCATTCGTGACCAGCTTGCCTGATCATCGGCTGGGTTCGTGTGTCAGTTTCCCGTGCCCGCTGTTCCCGTACCGATCGCCGGCCCGGTGCGCATTGAATAGAGTGGTATCAGCCGGGATGTGGTAGCGGGATCCGCTCGCTGAGCCCCGCGAGGTCGGGCTGGCCGTCGCGTACCGCCTGACGCGGCCGATTCCCATTCCGCGCTACGGCCGCGGTGGATGGGGTATCAGGTGACGTATGTGGACGGGCTGGCGGATGACGGTTGCGGTCCGCCGTTCCCCCCCGATCTCGCGGAACAGGCGGTCGACGCTCTCGACTCCGTGCTCAACCTGGCGCCTGAGCGGAGCCGGCTGCTGCTCGCCTACCTCGTGGAACGCAGGCTGGGGCGCCGGCTGCAGGTAGCCGACTACGGGACCAGCCGGCAGTGGTTCATCGGGCTTGTCGACGCCTGCGCCCGGCAACCGGCGGGTATCGCGGCACTCGCGGCGGAGGTCAGCCAGCTCGAGCCGGACAGTCCGGCTGCGGGGGTGCTGCGCCGGCTGTCGGGGGGCGATGCGGACGCCGTCGGCGAGCCGGCCGCCGCCCGACAGCCGGCACCGCCCCAGCCCCGTCCGGAGAGGTTCACCGGCGCGGAGGTGTCCGAGCTGGCAAGCGTCTTCCACCAGGCGCACGCCGCCCGGCAAATCCTCGCCGCCGCCGGCCTGCCCGCCGACCGGCAACCGGTCTGGTCCGTAGCACTGACCTCGCGGGAGTTCTGGACCGAGGTCGACGTCCTGCTTGCCGCCGGAGTCCTGATCGACGGCCGGCGGCGCGTTCTCGCGGCGGCGGCCCGGCTTTTTCCCGCCAATCCCGTCTTCGCCGGCTGGTAGCACGATCAACAGGGAGCGTCCGGTATTGGACAGAGCGTTAGAGCGCCCGGCAATAGGGGTGTGGATCAAGGAGAGGGGCTGGGGTGCGTACATCGCAAGGCGGCGGAGGGAGTCACCCTGGTGTTGGGTGGCGACCGACGACAACGCGGTGAGGTGCGTGCCCCAGCCCCGCGACGCCGCGTCCCTATTGCCGGTCGCTCTTAGCTTGGGCGGTGCTGAGTGTGCATACTTTTCCGCGTACTGTTACGAAAGTGTCATCTCGGTGACAGATATGCGCCGAATGTGCATATTTTCCATGCGGAAGTCCGACTGATGGCGATCGTGCGGGGGGGTCGTGGCCGATCGGGAGCTGGCTCCGCGGTTCGACATCGAGGGCAGAATTGTACGGGTTCTGGTGGAATGCCCGGAACTGAGCCCGGCGGGGAGCCGGCAGCTTCTCCTTGACCTGCTCGGACGGGCAGGCTGCCCGGTCCAGGTCGCCGACTACCCGACCGCCATGCAGTGGTTCTTCGCGCTCGTCACAGCCTGCGCGCGGCGGTCGAATATCACCACGCTGGTCGACGTGGTGATCCGGCTGCAACCGGCTGCCGCCATCGTGATGATGTTGCTGCGGCTGCGGGACGAGTGGGAGGCCGGAGAGGTCGCGGCAGCGGCCTCGAGCGAGCTGTGGGCGCTGCTGCGGGCGGAACTGGACGCCATCTCGTCCGGCGCCATTGTGAAGCCCTACCGGCTGGCGACCGGTAACCGGATGCTGGAGCCGCCGCGCCACTGTATGACTGCCTGGCACACATTGCTCCACATTGCCGGCCGTAATGCGGCCTGGTCCAGGCTGCCGCCCTATATGGTCTTCCTCGAACATGTTCATGACGAGTTGACGCCATCAACCGCGCAGAAAGTGGACCGCTGGAACAGCAGCCGAGCGTACGAGCTGAAGCTCACCGCGGCCCTCGACGCGGTCCGGTTGGAGCGCACTCCACGGCCACATCACGCACCGCAGGTTCATCTGATGATCCAGTTTGATCCGGCGGACGGCGACGCGGAGTCCTACGTGGGGTCGTGGTGGCGCCAATGGGATGGCCGGATCGAGCCCGGCGGGCGGCAGCTCCTTTCCCGGGGCGAGCTCGAAGGTTATGTGGAGGCTGTCGTGCGCGGGCTGGAGACCGGGCTCGCCAGCCACACCCCAGTGGTCGCGATCGAGTTCATCCTGCCGTTCGGGCTGCTGAACGACCCTGTCGACTGGTGGCAGCGGGAAGCGGACCCAGGCCCGGCCAAACCACTGGCGTTGGACTATCCCGTCGCCCTGCGCAGCCTGGAGCGGTTACGCAGGCCAGACTGGCACCGGGTGTGGCATCGGCGTTGGCGGCAGCTGCATCACGGACCCGGCCGGGCCGGTGTGTACTGGAGCCGGCCGGACGGCTCGGACCACCTGCTCCGGCTGGAGGCCACGCTGGCGTCCGATGAAAAGCTGGTCGCGCTCGTGCTCAGTGAACCACCCGAAGTCACCGGGGGAACCGGGATGGGGGAGGCGCTGATGGCGCTGCGGGCGGGCCTGCCGGTGGTCCTGTGGCATCGGTCCCGGCGGCTGGGCAGCGAACATGAGGACACCTTGCGGCTGCTGGTCGATGACGGCGACATGAGCGATCTTCCCGGTCGGGTCCGCCGATTACGGATCGACGCGCTGCTGGAACCGGGCGGTGGCGCCGGCGGAGCCGGCGACAAACATGTGGGACGCAATCTCGCGCTTCTGTGGGATGATCCAGAAAGGCAGCCCGAGAGAGGCTCGCCCGCCCCTCTCGGTGTATCACAAGGGGAGGGCCGTCCATGAGCGTCGACCCGGCAGCTGGGCAGGCGGACTCGCCTGATACGCCATCCCGGCCGGGATGGTGGCTGTTCCAGGGAACGGGCGATCCGATCGAGCCCGCGGAGCGGGACCGGCGATGGCCGGCACCGCCGCCGTGGCGGATTTTCCAGGGCGGGCCGGTGCTGCCGCCTCCGTCGGCTGAGGGGCCAGAGGCTCTGCGGCGGCTGGGGACCACGCCGTCCCGGCTGCTCGACACGGCCCAGATCTCGGTCGTGAACGCGGCGATCTACCTGCGGCGCCCCTTGCTGGTCACCGGGCGCCCGGGGGTCGGTAAGTCCAGCCTTGCCTATCTCATCGCCCGCGAGCTCCAGCTCGGGCGAGTTCTGCGCTGGCCGGTCACCAGCCGTACCACGCTGCGCGCCGGGCTCTACGACTATGACGCCATCGGCCGTGCGCAGGCCATGTCTCCGTTCCGTTTCGTGCCGAGCCTGCGCTGGCATAGCCGGCCACGAGGGGACGACCATGCCAGCGGCGCCTCGGGCCGTGGCGGTGTGGCCTTACCGCCGATCGGGGATTTCATCCAGCTCGGTCCGCTGGGGACCGCGCTGTTGCCGCATGAGCTCCCTCGGGTACTGCTCATCGACGAGATGGACAAAGGCGATTTCGACCTGCCGAACGACCTGCTGAACATTTTCGAGGACGGCGAGTTCGCCATTCCCGAGCTGGCCAGGATGCGCCACCAGGACCCCGAGGCCGAGGTGCACACGGCCGATCCCGGCGGCACAGCCGTGGTACGCGAGGGAATCGTCCGTTGCCACGCTTTCCCGCTTATTGTGATTACAAGTAACGGGGAGCGCGAGTTCTCCGCGGCGTTCCTGCGGCGCTGTGCCCGGCTCGATATCCCCGACCCGGACGCACGGCAGCTCGCCACCCTGATCGCCGCCCATTTCCCGGCTGACGCGCCGGGCACCGGGAGCTTATCGCCCGGTTCGAGCAACGCCGCCAGCAGGTCGGCGGACTGGCGGCCGACCAGTTGTTGAACGCGGCCCATCTGGTGGCCGCCGGCGCCGCCGATGGGGACGAGGCGGTATGGAACGACCTGCTTGAGGCAGTCTGGCATCAGCTGGCCCCGGCGCCGTCTGCGGATATGCGATTCCCAGGCATGCAGTTTCCGGACATGCGATGACGGATGAGGCGGGGCAGCCCCCGGCCGCCCGGCGGCCGGCGCGGCGGCGGCCCGCCGCCGCGCCCACGCCCCGGGAGATTGCGGAGGCTGTCTGGCTGTGGCGCTACCTGGACCAGCCGGTACCCGGGCCTGCGCGTGCTCTCGCGACCAGCGGCGGGAGCAGCGGCGAAATCAGTGACGGGAGCACACAACCGGATGACGGTTCGCCGGCTGGGGACGCCTCTGCGCAGGAAACAGACGCATCCGGGCTGGGCCAGGCCGGCCAGGCCGGGCCGCAGATGGGAGGGAACCGCCAGCCTCGGCACGGGTCCGCCACCGGGCCGGAGGCCGCCGCGCCGGAGCGGAGCGCCCCGGCTGGCCAGCCGGGCTGGGCCGGGCTGGCCATCGGTGATGGCGAGGACGCCGACGAGGACGCCGCGATAGCTGCCGCCGGCTCCGGGCTCCTCCTGTCCGGAGCGCCTCCCGCCCTGCCGGCCGGGACTTGGCCCAGCGTCTTGGCGGGCAGGGACCCCCGGGCCGTGCGGGCCGCGTTGCGGCCGTTGCGGCAGACGATGGCATCGGCGTGCGCGGACGTCTTGGACGAGGAGGCCACCGCGGAGCGGCTCGCGCAGGGCCTCCTGGGGTTACCGGTCTACCGGCCGGCCCGGGAGCGCCGGTTCGAGATCGTCCTCATCGTTGACGGCAGCCCGTCGATGACTCCCTGGCTGGACACCGTCCCCGGTATCGTCACGCTGCTTGAGCGACACGGCGCGTTCCGTGACGTCCAGCTTCGCTTCCTCAACACCGACACGGACCGACCGGAAGATCTCTGCCTGCGGACCGGCTGGCCAGGCGGTGCGGCACACGCGGCCGCCGAGCTCCTCGAGCCGACCGGCCGGCGGATCCTGTGGGTACTGACCGATGCGCTTGGCCGAGCGTGGTGGACGGACGCGATGTCCCCGCTGCTGTGGTCCTGGGCGCGGCGGCTCCCCGTGGCGCTGCTGAATCTTGTGCCCAGGCGGCTGTGGCAGCTGACCGGGCTCCGTCCCCAGCGGGTACGGATGTCGATGCCAGGCGGTGCCCCGATCGCCGCCGCCCCGCGGTGGGCGTTCCGCGATCCGTGGGGCGCTCCGTTGTCCGGTTTCGGCACGGCCGACCTGGCGGTGGCTGTCCCGGTGCCGGTTCTCGAGGCCCACGCCCGCCGGCTCGCTCCCTGGGCCGGCTTCCTGTCGGGCCGGCAGCCGTGGACCGAGCTGACGGCCGTGCTCACCGGCCCGCGCAGCCAGCCGTCGGAACGCGCCGCCTACTCCTGGGGCGGCAGCCCGGCGGAATCCGCCACGGAGTGTGTGCAACGGTTTCGGGCGGTGGCCTCCCAGGAGGCTTTCGAGTTGGCCACCCACCTGGCCGCGGCGCCCTTGACCTGGGCTGTGCTGCGCATGGTGCGGGACATGGTGCCAGGCGCGGGCCGCCCGCAGCTGTCTGAGATCTTCGCGGGCGGGCTGGTGCGGCCGGTGCCCGCCGGTGGCGGCCCCGCCGGTCCCGAACGGATCGCGCTGGAGTTCCACCCCGGCGTGCGGGCGGAGCTGCTCGCCTTCGGCCGGCGTTCAGACGCCACGCGGGTGCTGCGGGCGGTAAGTGATCTTCTCGGTTCGCGGGTCGCTGTTCTGCGTGACACCGGCCGGATGCTGGACGAGCCGGACTCGGCCCCGGTCCCGGTGATCACGGGTGACAACCGCCCGTTTTTGTTGATCGAAAAGACCGTGCTGGGCGCGCTGTCAGGCCGTTACCTGGAGCGCTCCCGTGCACTTGCCACCCGGATCCAGAGTGCTTCGAACACCGGAAGCATCGCAGATAGTGTTCAGGACGTGACTATGAGTGACAGTATCGGTGCGTCGACTCCGCTGCCGAGATCCCAGTTCCCGGTCGGCCCCGCCGTGCCCGCCCACCCGGCCGACAGCACGGCCGACCGTCAAGAAGGAGGATATGTGCCCTCGATCACCGCGACGTCAGCGGTGGAACGACAACGCACTGGCCGCTCACCGGCTGTCTGGGGGAACGTCCCGCCGCGCAACCCCCACTTCACCGGACGGCGTGAGCTGCTCGCCGAACTGCACAAGCGGCTCCATGAAGGGACGACCGCCGTCCTGCCCGAGGCGCTGCACGGTATGGGCGGTGTCGGGAAGTCACAGCTGGCGGTGGAGTACGTCTATCGGCATCAGGCCGACTACGACGTCATCTGGTGGATCCCGGCGGAATGGACGGCGCAGATCGGCTCGGCGCTCGTCGACCTCGCGCAGCGGCTCCGTCTCCCGGTCGGGATGGAGGCGAACATCGCCATACCCAATGTGCTGGAAGCGTTGCGCACCGGTGAGCCGTACAACCGGTGGCTGCTGGTCTTCGACAACGCCGAGGACCCGAAAGCCGTCCGCGAGTTCTTCCCGGCCGGCGGTGACGGCCGGGTGCTCGTCACGTCGCGGAACATGCAGTGGGCCAATGTCGCGCGACCGCTCGAGGTGGACGTGTTCGCCCGCACGGAAAGCATCGAGCTGCTGCAACGCCGTGGGCCCGACCTCACCAGCATCGACGCGGGCCTGCTGGCCGAAGCCCTGGGCGACCTGCCGCTGGCCATCGAACAGGCCGCGACCTGGCGCGCGGAGACCGGGATGCCAGCCCAGGAGTACCTGCGGCTGTTCGAGGAGAAACTCAGCGAGCTGCTCAATTCCAACGCGCCGATGGACTACGAAAAGCCGGTCGCCGCAGCCTGGAACGTCTCGTTGGACCGGCTCGCGAACAGCAACCCCGCCGCGCTGCGGCTGCTCCAGGTCTGTGCCTTCTTCGCGCCGGAGCCTATTTCCCGCCAGCTGCTGGCGGGGGCCGGGAACATCCTGATCGTCCCGGAACTCGATGCCGCGCTACGAGATTCGATCAAGCTCAACCAGGCGATCCGCGAGATCAACCGGTACGCTCTCGCGCGGATCGACCACCGGACCAACTCCCTGCAGATGCACCGCCTGGTCCAGGCCGTTCTTATCGGGCGGATGACCCCGGACGAACGGGAGACGATGCGCCACGGAGCCCACGCGCTGCTCGCCGGGGGCAATCCGCATGATCCGGTCAACCCGGAGAACTGGAACCGGTACGCGGAGCTCTACCCGCACGTCCTCGCGGCGGACGCGGTCGGCAGCGACAACACCTGGCTGCGGGAACTGCTCATCGATGAGGCGGAGTACCTCTACTACTGGGGGGACCACCAGGCCAGCTGCCGGCTCGCGGAGGAGACCCACCGTGCCTGGCGCCGCCTGCGCGGCGACGACGACCCGCACACGATCGAGATCGCTGGCTGGCTGGCCTGGATGTTCTTCGTCGTCGGCCGCTACCAGGAGGCCGCCGAGGTCAATGCCCGGCTGCTGGACATCTGCAACCGGCTGTTCGGCCCGGACCATGAGAAGACGGTGGAGACACTCGGCGCGGTGGCCGCCGGCAAGCGGGTCGAGGGCGACTTCCGGACGGCGATGGAGATCTCCGACGAGGTGTACCGGCGCGCGTCGCACACGTTGGGGATCGACGACCCGGTCACGCTGACCGCCGCCCACAACGTCGGGGTGAGCCTGCGGCTGCTCGGTGAGTTCGCCCGCGCCAGGGACCTCGACGAGGACACCTGGCAGCGCAGGGTCCGGCTTTTCGGTGAGGACGAGCTGCGCAGCCTCATCTCGTGGAACGCCATGACCATCGACGAGCGTGAACTGGGTGACTATCTCGGGGCGCGGGCCAGGCAGGAGGAGCTGCTGGAGCGGTTCCGCCGGCTGCTGCACAACGCGGAGAGCCACCCGCAGATCCTGCGGGCGTCCCGTAACCTGGCTGTCGCCCGCCGCAAGGCGGGTGACCATACCCACGCACTGGAACTGTCGCGGGATGTCCAGCTCCGCCTGACAAGCCGGTACGGGCCTGATCACCCGGACACCCTGGCCGCCTCGCTGTGCCTGTCCATGGACCTGCGGCACAACGGTGACCTCGCCGGAGCGCGGGAGCTGTGCGAGCAGACCCGGGAGCGCTACCAGCGGGTGCTCGGCGAGGAGCATCCGCACACCCTGGCCGCCGCGGTCAACCTTGCCATCACCCACCGGCTGGCCGGTGATGTGGAGACGGCCTACGAGATCGACCGCGAGAGCTTCGAGGTCTTCCGCCGCAGCCTTGGAAGCGATCATCCGTCGACCCTCGCGTGCGCGGTCAACCTCGCGAGCGAGCTGTATGCCCAGGGCGAGTTCCAGGCCGCCCACGACCGGGACGTCGACATCCTGGCCCGCTCGAAGCAGACGTCCGGCGAGGACCATCCCGCGACCCTCGTGTGCAGCGCGAACCTGGCGATGGACCTGCGCGCGTTGGGCCGTATGGAGGAGGCCGGCCGGTTGCACGCGTCGACCATCACCCAGATGGACCAGACCCTCGGCGTGGAGCATCCGGCGACAAGGGCCGCCGCCGGCTGGGTCAGATCCAACTGCGACATCGACCCGTTGCCGTTGTAACGGGGAGCCCCGGCCGGGATCCCACCCGTGTGCGGGGCTGTTCAGGGGGCGTCGGCGGCCTGCCCGCGCGGGCAGCCGCCGAGCCAGTCGGCGAGATCCCATGGTGGCGGTCGCCGACCGGTCCTGGCCGCCACCGCCCGGGAGACCGCCAGCACCAGTTCGGGACGGGTGAGCACCACCTGGGCGACCGGTTCGTGACCCACGGCCTGCGCGGTGAGCCCCAGACCGACCCAGGCATCCGGCCGGTCAGGGCTGTCCGCCAGGCCTGACAGGTACAGCTGCCGGGCGGACCGGTAGTCGGCGCTGACATAGGCGAGGTCAGCCGCGGTCGCACCGGACACCCGGCGGCCGACCTCATCGCGGCGTTGCAGCTCCCGGAACGCGTCGCGGTCGGCCAGCCACAGCCGGGTCAGCGCCGACCGGGTGTCCAACAGGCGCGCCGCCGGGTCCGGCCGCATGTCTGACGGCGGCACCGGGCCGCTCGGAGCTGACCCGGCCACCCACGCCCGCGCCAGCGCCTCGACCGCGTCCGCCGGCGGACACAGATGGCGGATCCGCCAGCCGGCGCGATGGTCCACGGCAGCGGCGGCGGCCCGCTGGGCGACATTGCCTGGTACGGGCTCGGTCTGCCAGCTGGAGAGGGTGACCAGCACGCCGTCGAGGAAGCGCCGCCCAAGTCCGGTCAGTTCCGGCGCGCTGCGCACGGAGCCCAGCACATGGGCGACTTGCCGCCGCCACAGCGCGAACTCGAAATGGGCCACCGCATTCCGGCCGCCGGTGGTGATTTGCCGCTGCCTGCGCCAGAACCGGGTGACGCCGAAAAACGCATAGATGCCCTGGAGAAGAGCACTCAATGGCCGGGGGTCGTCACGCCAGGGCGCATAGAACAATTTCCGGGAGTCGTCCTCATACAGGTCGAACAGATGCATCAGGGCACCGAGCTTCGCGTGTTGCAGCTCATGCACCAGCGTCACGGCGAGCTGGACCGCGTCGTCGGGTTCGGATAGGAGAGCGGCGCCGAACGCGTCGCCGGAGGAGGCGCTGCGCGGGCGGAAGCGTTCCGCCCGCGCCAGTGGTACAAGCACCGACAGGCCAGCGGAAAGCCCGCGGGCCTGCTCTGGATGTTCGGTTACCAGCAATGACCAGGCCTGCGCCAACGTGGTCTCCCAGCGGCGGAGCGCGGCCGGGGTCAGCCGCGCCGGCCTGCTCGGTCGCAGGACATGCCGGTAGGGGTCGATATCGTCCAGCACAACGGACAGCGTGCTGTGGCCGGCCCGCGTGTGGAGCAC
>NZ_CAKJTP010000005.1:0-12268 GCF_917627335.1 Protofrankia sp. CiT1
GCCCCCGTTGCTGCCGGGTGGCCGCCCGGTCGCGGACGCGGTGGCCCGCGCCGAGGTCGGGACCGTCTGGGGCGAGGCCGTCCCAGCGCGGCCGGGCCGCGACACCGCGGCCATCCTTGCCGCCGCGGCTGCCGGTGAGCTCGATGGACTCGTCGTCGCCGGGATGGACGTCGACGACCTGCCGGATCCGGCCGTGGCGCTGGAGACGATCGCCTCGGTGCCGTTCTGCGTGTCGCTGGAGGTTCGCCGGTCCGCGGTAGCTGAGGTCGCCGATGTCGTTCTGCCGGTCGCGCCGGTGGCGGAGAAGGCGGGCTCGTTCGTCAACTGGGAGGGACGCCTGCGCGCGTTCCAACGGGCGCTGGAGACGCCGGCCCTCGCCGACCTGCGGGTGTTGGACATGCTTGCCGCCCATCTCGGGGTGGCGCTGGGTGTCGCGGACCCCGGCGCGGCCGCCCGCGAGCTCAGCAGGATCGGCCGTGCCGGTGCCGAGGTTCAGCGGGCGCCGGCACCGGCGGTCACACCGCCGGTGCCGGCTGAGCCGCCCGCCGGTCAAGCCGTCCTGGCCAGCTGGCACCAGCTGATCGATGACGGTCGGATGCAGGACGGCGAGCCCTATCTCGCGGGGACGGCCCGTCCGCCGAAGGCCAGACTGTCCGCGGCGACAGCCGGTGAGATCGGAGCGGTCGACGGCGATCTGGTCGCGGTCGCCAGCGACCGTGGGACGATCACCCTGCCCTGGCGGTCGCGGTCATGCCTGACCGGGTGGTGTGGGTCCCGACGTATTCACCGGGGTCGCACCTCCACCGCTGCCTGGCACCCCGCGCGGGCGAGCTGGTACGGGTCGGCGTGGCTGCCCGCACCCCGGCGAACGGCCGCGATCAGGCCCGCGCGCTGGCCACGGCCCAGGCCGGTCCCGCCGCCGTGGACGCCGCCATGGACACCGCCATGGACGCCGCCGCTGCCCAGACCTCGAAGGGCCGGTCATGAGCTATCCATCCTCGTTCGGGGCACCCGCGGTTCCGCCGCTGGCCGCCGCCGGAGATCCGGATCTGTCGGTCTTCGGTGGTGACCCGCTCTGGCTGATCCTCCTCAAGGCTGTCGCGGTGTTTGCCTTCCTCCTGCTGATGACGCTTTTCGCGATCGTGTTCGAGCGCAAGGTGGTCGCTCGGATGCAGCAGCGTGTCGGCCCGAACCGGCACGGGCCCAAGGGCTGGCTGCAGAGCCTTGCCGACGGCGTGAAGCTGATGCTCAAAGAGGACATCATCCCGGTTCTCGCGGACCGGCCGGTCTTCATCCTCGCGCCTGTCGTCTCAGCGATCCCCGCCTTCCTGGCCTTCTCGGTGATCCCGTTCGGGCCGGAAGTGTCGATCTTCGGTCATCACACCGCACTGCAGCTCGCGGACCTGCCGGTCGCGGTGCTGTTCGTGCTGTCCGCGTCGTCGCTGGGCGTGTACGGGCTCATTCTCTCCGGCTGGGCGAGCGGGTCGACCTACCCGTTGCTGGGTTCCCTGCGGTCGGCAGCACAGATCATCTCCTACGAGGTCGCGATGGGGCTGTCGTTCGTCGCGGTCTTCCTCAACTCGGGGACGCTGTCGACGTCGGGCATCGTCGCTGGCCAGCGCCACTGGTGGAACGTGGTGCTGGTGCCGTCCTTCATCATCTACTGCATCGCGATGGTCGGCGAGACCAACCGGACGCCGTTCGACCTCCCCGAAGCCGAAGGCGAGCTGGTCGGCGGCTTCCACACCGAGTACAGCTCGATCAAGTTCGCCTTCTTCTTCCTTGCCGAGTACATCAACACGGTCACCGTGTCGGCGGTGGCGACGACGCTGTTCCTCGGCGGGTGGCAGCCGCCGCCGATCCCGTACTTCTCGCACTTCGACACCGGCTGGTTCCCGGTGATCTGGTTCGTGCTGAAACTACTGGCCTTCCTGTTCCTTTTCATCTGGCTGCGCGGCACCCTGCCGAGGCTGCGTTACGACCAGTTCATGGCGTTCGGCTGGAAAGTCCTGATTCCGGTCGGGCTTGTCTGGCTGCTCGCCGTGGCGACGTTCAAGGTATATCGAGAGAATGTCACCGACCGGACGCCGTGGCTGATCGGCTTCGGGATCGCGGTGGGAATTCTTTTGATCATTACGCTGGTCGACCCCGGCGCTCGCAAGCACGCCGAGCGTCTCGAGGCCGCTGAACGGGAGCGCACGCGCAACGCACCCAGCCTGGACAGGATTCCGTGGCCGCCACCGCAGCCGTCGTCGAAGTCACCGTCGCCGCCGTACGGCCCCGGCCCGAATCGCCCATCTTCCGTCATCGTCGCGGGTGGACCGCGTCAGGAGAGCTGAGCCATGGGGATCCTCGACCCCTACAAGGGTTTCGGCGTCACCTTCTCGACCATGTTCAAGAAGCCGACGACCGAGCAGTATCCGGAGGAGAAGAAGGCGACCGCGCCCCGCTTCCACGGCCGGCACCAGCTCAACCGCCATCCTGACGGGCTGGAGAAGTGCGTCGGGTGTGAACTGTGCGCCTGGGCGTGCCCGGCGGACGCGATCTACGTCGAAGGCGCCGACAACACCGAGGCGCAACGCTATTCCCCGGGGGAACGGTACGGGCGTGTCTACCAGATCAACTATCTGCGCTGCATCCTGTGCGGCCTGTGTATAGAGGCGTGCCCGACCAGAGCGCTGACCATGACAAACGACTACGAGCTCGCCGACGACAGCCGCACTGACCTCATCTTCACCAAGGAACAGCTGCTCGCCCCGCTGCGGGAGGGGATGACGGCGCCGCCGCATCCGATGTTTCTTGGCGAGAGCGAAACGGACTACTACCGGTTTGACCCGAACCGTTCGGGTCCGTTCGACGCCTCCGGGGCCAGGGCCGCGGACTTCACGCCCGAGGGCGGCGCGGGCTCCGGGTCACCCGGCCTGGACGCGGTGTCCGGCGGGGATCCGGAGCTGGTCCGATGAACGCCGCGATCCTGGTTCAGGCGGCGGGTGAGTTCACCCGGACGTCCGGCGGTGAAGCCGCGACATTCTGGGTCCTCGCCCCGGTCGCGGTCCTCGCCGCGCTCGGCATGGTGCTCGCCCGCAGCGCCGTTCACGGTGCGCTGCTGCTGGTCGTGAACCTTTTTTGCCTGGCCGTGTTCTACCTGCTACAGGACGCGCCGTTCCTCGGTTTCGTACAGATCATCGTGTACACCGGGGCAATCATGGTGCTGTTCCTGTTCGTGCTCATGCTTGTCGGGGTGGACTCCGCCGACTCGCTTGTGGAGACCCTGCGGGGCCAGCGGATGGCGGCGATCGTCCTCGGGGCCGGGTTTGCCGGGCTCCTGGTGTTCCCGATTGGTGGTGTGATCAGCGGGACGAAAGCCGCTGGGCTTGCTGCCGCCAACAACGGCGGCAACATCCAGGCGATCGCCCGTCTGCTGTTCACCGACTACGTATTCGCTTTTGAGATCGTGTCCGCGCTGCTGATCATTGCGGCGGTCGGCGCGATGATACTTGCTCATCGTGAGCGGGCCGGTGGCAAAATCACGCAGAAGGAGATGCTGCGGCGGCGTTTCGCCGCTGGCGGCCCCGTCACCCCGGTGCCGGGACCAGGCGTGTACGCGAGGCCCCAGGCGGCTGATGTGACGCCAGCGCTTCCGCCCGCTTCTGACGATCCCGGTCATCCCGGTGATTCCGGTGATTCCGGTGATTCCGCTGGCGGGGACGCGGACAGCCCGCACCCGGTCGGGGCCGGAAAGGGGGCAGCGCGATGAATCCCGCGAACTATCTGATTCTGTCCGCGCTGTTGTTCACGATCGGTGCGGTGGGCGTCCTGCTACGCCGCAACGCCATCGTCGTGTTCATGTGCGTCGAGCTGATGCTCAACGCGGCGAACCTGACCCTGGTCACGTTCTCCAGGATCAACGGAACGCTGGACGGCCAGATCATCGCCTTCTTCGTGATGGTCGTCGCCGCCGCGGAGGTGGTCATCGGCCTGGCAGTCATTCTCACGATTTTCCGGACCCGCCGCTCCGCCTCGGTGGACGACGTGAATCTGCTCAAGTACTAGGGCGTGTCTGATGAATGTTGATCGATGCGGACGATGATCCAGAAGGTCTCCAGCCCGCCGATCGACGGCCGTGGTGCCGGGCGCGGCGACGAAGTGGCGGCCGGAATTCCGGTTACGGCAGAACGGACGATGAGCGCAGTGACGCATATACATCTTGGCCATGCATCCAGTGCCGATGAGCACTGTGCCGATGAGCAGAGTGCCGACGCATCCGGCGGCCGTGCCGATGGTAACGAGGTACGCCATGCCGCATGAGCCGCACTACGCCTCCGCCACTGGCATCTTCTCGGTGATGTGGCTGTTGCTGGTGCTGCCGCTGGCGGGGGCGGCGATCCTGCTGCTGGGTGGGCGCCGTACCAACCGCTGGGGCCATCTGCTGGCTACCGCGGCCGCCGCCACGAGCTTTGTCGTGGCGCTGCTGCTGTTCTTCGCGCTGCTGGGGCGTAGTGGCGACGATCGGGCGGTCTCGCAGCACCTGTTCTCCTGGATTCCGGTCAACAGCTTCCAGGTGGACGCCGGGCTGCTCTTCGATCAGCTGTCCGCGCTCTTCGTCCTGCTGATCACTGGTGTGGGGACACTCATCCACGTCTACTCGATCGGTTACATGGCGCACGATCCGGCCCGGCGGAAGTTCTTCGCCTACATGAACCTGTTCCTGGCGTCGATGTTGCTGCTCGTGCTCGGTGACAACTTCCTCGTCCTCTATGCCGGCTGGGAGCTGGTCGGTCTCTCGTCCTATCTGCTGATCAAGTTCTGGGAGGACAGGCCGGCCGCGGCGACCGCCGCGAACAAGGCCTTCTATATGAACCGGGTGGGCGATGTCGGGCTGGCCCTAGCCGTCATGTTCATGTTCGCGACGGTCGGCAGCACGAACTTCGACACGGTGTTCGGCGCGGCGGCCGCGGGTGTGATCGGTTACGGGACGCTGACCGCGATCGCCCTGCTGCTCCTGTTGGGCGCCTGCGGGAAGTCCGGTCAGTTCCCGTTGCAGGCCTGGCTGCCGGACGCGATGGAGGGCCCGACCCCGATCTCCGCGCTCATCCACGCGGCCACGATGGTGACGGCCGGGGTGTATCTCATCGCCCGAGCCAATCCGATCTTCACAGAGACCCAGGCGGCCCGGACCGTAGTCGTGATCATCGGTGCCGGCACCATCCTGATCGGCTGCGTCATCGGCTGTGCCTACGATGACATCAAGAAGGTGCTCGCCTATTCGACGGTGAGCCAGATCGGTTACATGTTCCTGGCTGTCGGTCTCGGTCCGGCGGGCTACGCGCTCGGCATCATGCACCTGCTCGCGCACGGCTTCTTCAAGGCGGGGCTGTTCCTCGGCGCTGGCTCGGTGATCCATGCCATGAACGACGAGCAGGACATGCGAAAATACGGTGCCCTCTGGCGGCTGATGCCGGTCACCTGGGCCACCTTCGGTATCTGCTACCTCGCAATCATCGGGTTTCCACCGCTGTCCGGCTTCTTCACCAAGGACAAGATTATTGAAGCTGCCTTCGACAAGGGTGGGACCAGCGGATACCTGTTGGGATCGGCCGCGTTGCTCGGCGCGGGGATAACCGCCTTCTACATGACCCGGCTGTTTCTCATGACCTTCCACGGTGAGCGCCGCTGGTCGGACAAGGGGCCGCGGGCGGTACACCCGCATGAGTCCCCGAGGGTGATGACCGGCCCGATGATCCCGCTCGCGATCGGAGCGGCGGTTGCCGGTGGGCTGTTCGTGCTCGGTGGTTCCGTGCAGAACTGGCTGGCGCCGGTCGTCGGCGAGAGCGCGGAGGAGGGCGTGCACACCATGTCCCCGGTGGTTCTCACGGCACTCACCCTGCTTGTCGCCGCCGGTGGCTTCGCTGGCGCGTACCTGCGCTACCAGCTCCGTCCGGTCGAGGCCGTGGCCCCGCCCGACGCGGAGGTGGGCCTGGTGACCGTTGCCGCGCGGCACGATCTCTATGCGAACACCTTCAACGAAGCCGTGTTCATGCGTCCAGGTCAGTACGCCACCCGGTTCCTGGTCTGGCTGGACACCGTCGGGGTGGACGGTGCGGTCCGCGGCAGCGCCGCGGCGGTCGGCGGCCTGTCCGGGCGGCTGCGCCGGACCCAGACCGGATTCGTCCGCTCCTACGCGCTGTCGATGTTGGGAGGTGCCGTTCTCGTGGTCGGCGCGCTGTACCTGGTAAAGGTTGGCTGACGTGAACAGCTTTCCCTGGTTGACGACCCTGCTGGTCATTCCTGTCGTGGCGGCCGTTGTCGTGCTGGCCGTCCCGCGGCGGTTCGCCACGCTGGCCAAGCAGATCACGCTGGTTGTCACACTTGTGGAGTTCGGGCTGGCGCTGTTGGCCACCATCGCGTATGAGCCGTCCCGGGCCGGCTTTCAGTTTGCCCAGAAGTACTCCTGGATCAGACAGTTCGGGGTTTCCTACTCGGTGGGTGCCGATGGCATCTCGCTGGTTCTCATCCTGCTCGCGACGCTCCTGGTGCCGGTTGTCGTCCTGGCTTCCTGGGACGAGGTGACAGGCCCCGCGCCGGCCGCTGCCGCCCGTGCCGCCCGTGCCGCCGATCCGGGCGGGGCGGCTGCCGGCCCGGCTGCCGGTGTTGTGAGCAGGCGCAGCGTTCCCGCCTTCTTCGCGCTTCTGCTCGTTCTCGAGGCGGGGATGGTCGGCGTGTTCGCGGCGACCGATGTTTTCCTGTTCTACGTCTTCTTCGAGGCCATGCTGATCCCGATGTACTTCCTGATCGGGAGCTATGGAGCGGTGAAGGAGCAGGCGCAGCGTTCCTACGCCGCGGTGAAGTTCCTGCTGTACAGCCTGTTCGGCGGACTGTTGATGCTCGCCGCCGTGATCGGCCTGTATGTGGTCTCGGCCGATCAGCTGGGAACCGGCACATTCGATTTTGCCACCCTTCGTCAACTTGACATCACTCCGGGCGTCCAGAAGCTGTTGTTCCTTGGCTTCTTCATCGCGTTCGCCATCAAGGCGCCGCTGTTCCCCTTCCATACCTGGCTCCCCGACGCTGGCGCGCAGTCGCCGACCGGCGGCGCGATCCTGCTGGTGGGGGTCTTGGACAAGGTGGGTACCTTCGGGCTGATCCGGTACTGCATCCCACTGTTCCCGAAGGCCTCGTCCTACTTCGCGCCCATGGTGCTCGCCCTCGCGGTGATCGGAATCTTCTACGGCGCGCTGCTGGCCATCGGCCAGCGGGACATGAAACGCCTGGTTGCCTACACCTCCTTGGCGCACTTCGGCTTCATCGCCATGGGAACCTTCGCGCTGACGTCGCAGGGTGGGACGGGCGCGGTGTTGTATATGGTCAATCACGGTCTGTCCACGGGTCTGCTGTTCCTCGTGGTCGGCTTCCTGGTGGCCCGGCGTGGCAGCCGGGACGTCAGCGCCTATGGCGGGATGGCTCGGGTGACGCCGGTCCTGGCGGGGGTCTTCCTGATCGCGGGCCTGTCGTCGCTGGCGCTGCCCGGTCTGAACAGCTTTGTCAGCGAGTTTCTGGTGCTGGTCGGAACGTTCACGCGCTACCGGGCGCTGGCGATCGTGGCCACCTGCGGCATCGTGTTGGCCGCCGTCTACATCCTGTACCTCTACCAGCGGACCATGACCGGTCCGCTGGTCGGTGAGCAGGCTCGGGGGGTACTCGATCTCAGCCTTCGAGAGAAGATCGTTGTTGCTCCGGTAGTCGTTTTGATCATCGCCCTTGGTGTCTACCCGAAGCCCCTTATCAACATCATCCGTCCGACCGTCACGGCGACGTTCGAAGACGCCGGGCACACCGATCCGGCACCCACCATCCCCGTGAACGCAAGTCAGGCCGGAGGCCATTCGTGAGCGCTCCACCAACCGCCGTCCTGGCCCAGGACGCGCTGGCCCAGAGCATCCAGGGGACGATCGACGTCCCGCCGATCCAGTACGCGGCGTTGAGTCCGATCATCATCGTGTTCGGTGTGGCGCTGGCGGCTGTCCTCATCGACGCGTTCGCGTCGGCGAGGACACGCCGGCTCCTCCAGCCGCCGCTGGCAGCCGTTGGCTTCGCGGTGGCGTTCGTCGCGGTCGTGTTGCTGCACGGCCGGCGGCAGATCCTCGCGGCGGGCGCGGTGGCCATCGACAGCCCTACGTTGTTCCTGGAAGGCGCCATCCTGCTGTTCGCCTTCCTCGCGGTGCTGCTGGTCGCTGAGCGGCGGCTGGACTCCTCCGGAGGCGCGATCGTGGCCTCCGCGGCGGTTACCCCCGGTTCACCGGGCGCGACCGCCGCGCGGACTTCCGCCGCTGTGCAGACCGAGGTATACGCGTTGATGGCCTTCTCGGTGGCCGGGATGCTGCTGTTCGTCTCCGCCAACACGCTTCTGGTCATGTTTGTGGCGCTGGAGATCCTGTCCCTGCCGCTCTACCTGCTCGCCGGCCTCGCCCGTCGGCGGCGGCTGCTGTCCCAGGAAGCCGCGATGAAGTACTTCCTGCTCGGGGCGTTCTCCTCGGCCTTCTTCATCTACGGCCTTGCCTTCCTCTACGGCTATGCCGGCAGTGTCGATCTCGGCCGGATAGCCGATGCCGCGGGTACGGCCACCGCGAACGACACCTACCTGTACCTGGGCATGGCTCTTCTCGGTATCGGGCTCTTTTTCAAGATTGGTGCGGTGCCGTTCCACTCGTGGACCCCTGACGTCTACCAGGGCTCACCAACACCGATCACCGCGTTCATGGCCGCGGGTACGAAAGTGGCGGCATTCGGGGCGTTGCTGCGGGTTTTCTATGTGGCCTTCGGTGGGCTGCGCTGGGACTGGCGTCCCACGGTCTGGACGATCGCCATCATGACCATGGTGGTCGGCGCGGTGTTGGCGCTGACTCAGCGTGACATCAAGCGGATGCTGGCCTACTCGGCGATTGCGCACGCCGGCTTCCTGCTCACCGGTCTCGCCGCGGCGAACAGCGACGGGCTGCGCGGGTCCCTGTTCTATCTGGTCGCCTACGGTTTCACCACGATAGCCGCGTTCGGCCTCATCACCATGGTCAGGACCGCGGATGGTGAGGCGAGCGATCTGTCCCAGTGGCAGGGGCTGGGGCGGCGCTCTCCGGTCCTCGCGGGGATTTTCGCCTTTCTCCTGCTTGCTCTTGCGGGTATCCCACTGACCAGCGGATTCACCGGAAAGTTTGCTGTCTTCCAGGCCGCCGTCGCTGGGAACGCGACACCGCTTGTGGTGGTCGCCCTGGTGACGAGCGCGATCGCGGCCTTCTTCTACGTTCGGGTGATCGTGTTGATGTTCTTCCAGGAACCGGTGATGGATGGCCCGATAGTCGTCACCCGGCCGACCTTGACCTACGCCGCCGTCGGTATTGGCGCGATCATGACGCTGCTGCTGGGAGTCGCGCCACAGCCCCTGCTCGACCTTGCCGGTACCGCGGCCACGTCCGGCTTCGTACGCTGACGAACATATGAGTGCAACCGGGCTGGATCTCACGGGGATCAGGACAGATCCTGATCTTGGATATGCTGTTCGCCTTGGGCTTGACAAGGTCGAACGGATGCTGCGCACGGCCATCCACAGCGACGTGCCCTTCGTCACCGAGACGTCACGGCATCTCGTGGATGCCGGTGGCAAACGGTTCCGACCAATGCTCGTGCTGCTGGCGGCCCACTTTGCCGACCCCGACGCCGTAGGCGTCGTCCCGGCTGCGGTGGCGATCGAGCTCACTCACCTGTCGACCCTCTACCACGATGACGTCATGGACGAAGCTCCGTTGCGGCGGGGATCGGCATCGGCGAACGTCCGCTGGACCAACACGATCGCCATCCTGACCGGTGATTTTCTGTTTGCCCGTGCCTCTGACATCACCGCTGATCTGGGCCCCGCGGCCACCCGTATCCTGGCGCGCACGATAGCGACGCTGTGCGAGGGGCAGATCCGGGAAACGGTCGGCCCGACCGCGGGACAGGATCCTGTTGATCATCATCTGCGTGTGATCACAGAGAAGACCGCGTCGCTGATCGCGGCCTCCGGTCGGCTCGGCGCCATGCTCGCTGGCTCCGATGCTTTCACCGCGGACACCCTTGCCGCGTTCGGTGAACGGTTTGGAGTGGCCTTCCAGCTTTCCGATGATCTGATCGATGTGGCCTCGGACGAATCGGCCTCGGGCAAGACGCCCGGCACCGATCTGCGTGAGGGCATCCCCACGCTGCCGGTGCTTTATGCGCTACAGGAGGGCGATGCTGCCGCGGCCAGGCTGCGCGATCTGATCGGGGACGGGTTCACCGCGGAGGGGGCCCTCGCGGAGGCGTTGGATCTGCTGCGTGGCCATCCAGCTATGCGGCGGGCTCGTGCCGAGGTAATCCGTTGGGCGAGCGATGCGCGTGACTGCCTGGCCTCGTTGGAGAAGGGCCCGGCCAGGGCCGCGCTGGAGGCGCTTGCTGACTATGTGGTGGATCGCACCGGATGATCACGGTGGTTGCGGTTTCCGGCACACCGCGGAAAGCTGGCCGGGACCGTTGAGAACGGCCGCCCACTCGGGCTGACGGGCGAGATCCGAGTGAGCGGCTCGTGGCGATGATTTTTATCGACTGTGCGGCCAGACCGGCGCAACGTCGTGGAGTTTCAACACGCTGTTCGAAAGATCCTGGATCGGGATACTCGCATTTACCGGAGTCGGGGCCGGAGCCGGAGTCGTGGTGGCCGGCGCGGCGGCTGTTTGCCCGGCGGCGTTCGGTGACTGCTGCCCAGGGGCAGTCGCGGAACCGCCGGTCTGCCCCACCGCTCCGGCGGTGGGCGTGCCGGTGGTGGCGGTGGGAGTGGCGGGAGCGGTAGGAGTCGGCGAAGCGGCTGGTGGCGGGCTGGCCGGAACCGTCGGCGAGGTGGCGTCGCCCGCGCCGGGCTGGGCCGGGTCCTGCGGGACGGTTGTGGCCTGCCCAGTGTTGGCCTGGGCAGCGGTAGCGACCTGTCCGGTAGCGGTGGGGACCGATCCGCTGGATGTCCCGTCGGTGGACGCCCCGGGGGTACCGGCCGGTGCCGGGGGCGCGGGTACGCCGGCCGGGATGCCGGCGGCGGGCACGCTGCCCGGCAGGTTCAGCTGCGGCCCGCCGATACCATCGGCCGCTGTGATCGGCCCGGTCCCCGCGGCGGCCCGGCCGGAAATGAGCGATCTGCTCCGGGCATCCGGTGGGAAGAGCCTTGCCGGCGGCTGGTGGGTACCGTATGACGCCTGGGTGGGGAGCGACCTGGTGAGTGACGCTCCTATACCGATCCCCGCGCTGGGCGTGGTCTCCATGGTCGCGGGACCGGTGATCGACGTGTCATTGCTCCCCGACAATGCCAGACCGGTCAGTATTACCGAGATGCCGGCCAGTGACGCGGTGCCGGCGACGACCAAGCGGCCGCGCCCCTGCTTTGCGGTGACGCGCCGGTGCGCGCCCCGGGAGCGGGCGGCGTTCGATCGAGTGCTGTCTGACTGAACGTTGCCGCTGCTGGGCACCGGCATGCCCGGCACCGGTCTGGCTGTCCGTTCCTCGGCGACCTTCGCCGTCCACGCTTGTCGCCGGTCCATCGGCGCGGCGGCAGTCACCGTGATCTGAGTACGCCGGGCTGAGCTGCTGACCGAGATCGGGCCGGTTACCGTATCGAGTTCGCCGGGTTCCAGCAGCTGGTGGCGGGGGAGGAACAGCGCCCCCGCGGGTCGTGGCGCCGGGGCTGCCCCGTGGGCCGGGCTGGCGGTCTCTGGGCTGACGCTCGGATGGGCATGACCGCGATCCGAGCGGCGTGGATTACTCGCTGTCTGCCGTGAATGCCGGCCGGCGGAGTGGCTACCCACAACCCACCTCGAATCTTGACTCGGGTGCGACATGAGGATACATCCACATTGTTCGGGCTTGCCGGCGACGAGGCGGTTCGTTGTGCACTGCTCCTCCGGATCAGTCGCTGATGGTAGCCCCCGAACCCCACCACCCGCCTGACTGATCCGGATTGATTCAGAAAGACGGATTCGGGACGCCAGTTGGTCTATGACCCTACCCGACTGGATATGGGCATCCGCGAGGGAGGTGGACAATTTTGCACCAAAAGTACTATCCGGATGTGGAGTGAGTGCGCCTCACGATCTCGATCGCTCTTCTGGCTGAACGGGTCGGAGCGCGGGGTGCCCGGATGCCCGGATGGGCCCGGCCCGTCGGGTGTCGACAGGTCGGGCCCATCCGGGCCGTGATTCGGTTCAACGGCTTAGAGCGC
>NZ_CAKJTP010000005.1:12775-28221 GCF_917627335.1 Protofrankia sp. CiT1
ATTGCCGGGCGCTCTTATGGTCGCGGTCAGGAAACCGTCCATGTGTCGCCGCTGCTCAGCAGTGCCATCAGGTCGCCGTCACCCTGGCGGGTACGAGCCTCGGCGATCTGGGTGTTCAGCTGCTCGTCGTAGGTGGGAGTGTCGAGGTCCCGGAAGACCCCGATGGGGGTGACGCCAGCCGAGCCGCCGGTGAGCCGTGACAGCGCGAACGCCTGGCTCGGTTCGGCGGCCCGCGCGTTGTGAACGAGTACATCCTCGTCGGTCGCGGCGCAGATCTCCAGGTCGCCCGAGGCGCTCCGGCGGATGCCCTTGTCGAGGTCCGCACCGAAGATCATGGGCTTGTCGTGGACGAGGCGCAGCGTCGCGTCATCCTTGGATGACCGGTCCTTGAGGGCGTCGAAGGCCCCGTCGTTGAAGATGTTGCAGTTCTGGAAGATCTCTACGAAGGCAGAGCCGGGGTGGGCCGCGGCTGCCCGCAGAACGGAGGTCAGGTGCGCCCGGTCGGAGTCGATTGACCGTGCGACAAAGGACGCCTCGGCCCCCAGCACGAGCGAGATCGCGTTGTAGGGGCGGTCCAGCGAGCCGAACGGGGTAGATTTTGTGATTTTCCCCACTTCGGAGGTGGGGGAGTACTGCCCTTTGGTCAGTCCGTAGATCCGATTGTTGAACATCAGAATTTTGATGTTCACGTTACGCCGCAAAGCGTGAAGCAGGTGGTTGCCACCAATGGACAGCGCGTCACCGTCGCCGGTGACAACCCACACCGACAGGTCGGGCCGGGAGACCGCCAGACCTGTCGCGATGGCCGGTGCCCGGCCATGGATGGAGTGCATCCCATAGGTCTGCAGGTAGTAGGGGAAACGGGAGGAACAGCCGATACCCGAGATGAAGGCGATGTTCTCCCGGGCTATCCCGAGTTCGGGCAGGAAGCCCTGGACGGTGGCCAGGATGGCGTAGTCCCCGCAGCCGGGGCACCAGCGGACCTCCTGGTCGGAGGTGAAGTCCTTACGGGTCTGCGGCCGGTCAGTGACCGGGATGAGATCGAGTAGTCGGTTGCTGATGCCGGCGTGGTTCGTCGTGACGGTCACTGGTTGATCACGTCCTCCAAGACGCCCGCCAGTTCGGCGGCCTTGAACGGAAGCCCGCGGACCTGGTTGTAGCCGATGGCGTCGACCAGGAACTCCGCCCGGACCATGGCCCTGAGCTGGCCGAGGTTCATCTCGGGGACCAAGACCTTGTCATAGGCGCGCAGCACCTCACCGGTGTTGTCGGGAAACGGGAAAAGGTGACGCAGGTGTGCCTGGGCGACGTGCAGCCCCTTCGCCCGGACACGTCGGCATCCGGCGGCGATAGGTCCGTAGGTCGAGCCCCAGCCGAGGACGAGTACCCGAGCCTGTCCGGACGGGTCATCGACCTCCAGCGGGGCGATGTCGCGGGCGATTCCCTCGATCTTCGCCTGGCGCAGCCGCACCATACGGTCGTGGTTCGCCGGATCGTAGGAGATCCCACCCGAACCATCCGCTTTTTCCAGACCGCCAATGCGGTGCTCCAGCCCGGGAGTCCCGGGAACGGCCCAGGGCCGCGCGAGTGTCTCGCTGTCGCGGAGATATGGCCAGAATTCCAGGCCCTTGTCGCCGCTGTGGTTCGGCTCGGTGGCGAATGACACCGTGAGATCGGGCAGGTCCGCACGGCCGGGCAGCAGCCACGGCTCTGAACCGTTGGCGAGGTATCCGTCCGAGAGCAGGATGACAGGCGTCCGGTACTTCGTCGCCAGCCGTGCCGCCTCGATGGCCGCGTCGAAGCAGTCCGCGGGCGAGCGGGGCGCGATGACCGGCAGCGGCGCCTCGCCGTTGCGGCCGTTCACGGCCATGCCGAGGTCGGCCTGCTCGGTCTTGGTCGGCAGGCCGGTGGACGGCCCGCCGCGCTGGATGTCCACGACGATGAGCGGGAGCTCGAGGGCTACCGCGAGCCCGATGGTCTCGGTCTTCAGGGCCAGGCCGGGCCCGGATGTGGTGGTCACGCCGAGCGACCCGCCGAAGGAGGCCCCGAGCGCGGCCCCGACACCAGCGATCTCGTCCTCGGCCTGGAAGGTCCGTATCCCGAAACGCTTGTGTTTGCTCAGTTCGTGCAGGATGTCGGAGGCGGGGGTGATCGGGTATGAGCCCAGGAACAGCGGCAGCCCGGTGAGCTCGGCGGCGGCGACCAGCCCGTAGGACAACGCCGTGTTGCCGGAGATACGCCGGTACATGCCCGGCTTCATGCGCGCCGGTGCCACTTCGTAGGTGACCGCGAAGGTTTCGGTCGTCTCGCCGTAGTTGTAGCCGGCGCGCAGCGCCGCGACATTCGCGGCGGCGATTTCCGGGCGTTTCGCGAACTTCTTCTCAAGGAATGTTATGACGCCGTCGGTGGGCCGCTGGTAGAGCCAGCTCATGAGACCGAGGGCGAACATGTTCTTCGCTCGCTCGGCTTCCTTTTTGTTGACCGTCCCCGCGCTGCTTTCCAGCGCGTTCACCGCGTCGATGGTCATTGATGACAGGGGTACCCGATGTACCCGGTACTCGTCCAGGCTGCCGTCGCTGAGTGGATCGGACGAGTAGCCGGCTTTTTTCAGGTTCGCGCCGGTGAACGCGTCGGTGTTGACAACGAGGTCGGCGCCGTTGGGCAGGTCCTTCAGGTTGGATTTCAACGCCGCCGGGTTCATGGCCACCAGCATGTTCGGGGCATCACCGGGCGTGAGAATGTCGTGGTCTGAGAAGTGGAGCTGAAATCCGGACACCCCGGCCGGGGTACCTGCTGGCGCACGGATCTCCGCGGGAAAGTCCGGAAGGGTGGACAAGTCGTTACCGAACGCCGCGGTCTCGCTGGTGAACTGCTCTCCAGTGAGCTGCATCCCATCACCTGAGTCACCGGCGAAGCGGATGACGACCCGGTCGAGTCGATGGATTTGACGGTCCCTGACCTGGCCTGACACGTTGTGTGACCTCCTCGGCTACCTCTCGAGCGTACCGGTAGGACTATTGGGCCGGGCGTAACGTCCCGACGGAGTCAGCTGAGTGTGACGACTGTGACACAGCCTGATCCAAGCTTGTTGGCGGCCCCACAGCGGGCGGGTTTGCGGATTGACCGGGTCGGAAAGCCGACTGCTGGGAACATTGCCCGGTGGCCGGTGGCACGGGTTCCGTTGATATGGGTTTGATATGGCTTCCGCGGGTGGGCGCACAGGTGAGACGGTGACGGTGGCGCAGGCACTGCGGATCGGGATCGTGGGCGTCGGGCGCGTGGGGAGCGCGTGGGGAACGGCCCTGGCCGCTGCCGGCTATCCGGTCGTTGCGGTGCACGCCCGGTCCGAGGTGGGCTTGGCGCGGGCTCGGGCCGGTTTCCCCGCGGCATTGCCCGGGACAGCGGCCGAGGTGACTGATGCATCGGATGTGATATTTATCACGGTTTCCGATGACGCGATCCCGGATGTTCTGGCGGGCATCGTGCACGCTGGTGCACTGCGGAGCGGGCAGATTGTCGCACATATGAGCGGACGGTACGGAGTGGGCATATTACAGTCCGCTTACGACCGTGGAGCGTTGCGAGCGGCGATGCATCCCATTATGACCGTGAGCGGGACCGCCGCGGACGCGAACCTGTTGGCCGGGGCTTCGTTCGGGGTGACGGCGGACCCGGCCGCCGAGCCGGTCGCGCATGGGCTTGTGACAGCTGTCGGCGGTCGGGTCGTTTCCGTCCCCGAGCAGGCACGGACGGCTTATCACGCCGCTGTCGTCCTCGGGTCCAACTATCTGGCGACGCTGGTCACGGCCACGCTGACGCTGCTGGACGAGCTCGGCGTCCGCGAAGGCGCCGACGCGGTCGCCCCGCTGTTGCGACAATCGCTGGAAAAGGCCCTCGAGCGCGGCCCGGCTGGGCTGACCGGGCCGATCCGGCGCGGAGACACCGGTACGGTGCGGGCGCACCTGGATGCGCTCGGCACGCTCGACCCGGCGGCGGCGGCGGCCTACGTCGCGCTGGCGGCTCTCACTCTGAGCCAGCTTGAACAGGCGGGTCTTGTCGACCACGAGCGCGGCGAAGCTGTCCGGCAGGTGCTGCTTGCCTCGGCCGTGCGTACCGTCCCATAGGCCGAAGGCCACGCGATGGGCATCAATGTGATGATCATCACATGCAAGGATGGCCTGGCGTGCTCGCCGGATGAACCGGGCACTTCATGGCATGTCACCCAAGCGGCGCATCGCGCGAGCACCCGCGGAGGGGAACGGTTCCGGTTGATCCGGGCGTTGACTCTGGTGCAACCTTCGAGATGACAGGAAACCCGACCGCCATGTCCCACCGCTACCTCAACGGGCTCAAGACCGCCATTTTGCTGGGCGTACTGTCCGCGGTGATTCTTTTTGTCGGTTCCCTGTTCGGGAGCCGCGGTCTGACAATCGCGTTCATCTTCGCCCTGGGGGTCAATGGATTCTCGTATTTCTTCTCGGCCAAGCTTGCCCTGCGTGCGATGCGGGCCTATCCGGTGAGCCAGGTCGAGCAGCCACGCATGTACGCGATCGTTCAGGAGCTCGCGACCAGGGCGCGGATGCCGATGCCGCGGCTCTACATCAGCCCGACCGCGGCACCGAACGCGTTCGCGACCGGCCGCAACCCACGTAACGCGGCGGTCTGCTGCACCGCTGGCATTCTGGAGATCATGGATGATCGCGAGCTGCGTGGCGTCCTCGGTCATGAACTCAGCCACGTCTACAACCGGGATATTCTTATCGCCTCCGTTGCCGGTGCGCTTGCGAGCGTTATTGTCTACCTGGCGCAGTTCGCGCAGTTTGCGGCGATCTTTGGTTTTGGCCGGAGCGAGGACGATGACGGTCCGGGCATTCTGGAGATCATGCTTCTCGTTCTGTTGGGCCCGATCGCGGCGACGATCATTCAACTTGCCATCAGCAGGGCGCGGGAGTACGAAGCGGATTCCGCTGGCGCGATGTTGACCGGCGATCCGCTCGGTCTCGCGACGGCGCTGCGCAAACTCGAGGCAGGCACGGCCGTCCGGCCTCTTCCGCAGAGTTCACAGTTGGCGCCCGTGTCGTCACTCATGATTGCGAACCCGTTCCGGGGGGGCGGGGTTGTCCAGCTGTTCAGTACGCATCCATCGATGGACCGCCGGATCGAGCGGCTGGAGGAGATGGCCCGGATGGACCCCTACCGTTGAATCTTCGGCGGAAAGTCGTATTCTGAAAAGGCTAAGAGCGCCCGGCGA
Organism: Protofrankia sp. CiT1; assembly: GCF_917627335.1. Lineage (NCBI taxonomy): Bacteria > Bacillati > Actinomycetota > Actinomycetes > Frankiales > Frankiaceae > Protofrankia > Protofrankia sp. CiT1. The sequence goes on from NZ_CAKJTP010000005.1 coordinate 18,027, forward strand.
TAGTGATGTGGATCAAGGAGTGGAGTTGGGTGCGTGTATCGCGAGGCGGCGGAGGGAGTCACCGGAGGTGGTGGGTGACGACCAACGAGCCGGGTACCCGTGCATCGCGCGGCGTATGGGCGGGCAGCGATGACGCGAGCCGCGCGCCCCAACCTCGTGACGCCGTCCCCTGTTACCGGTTGCTCTAAACCCTGACCTGCGGCGAGGCAAACCCCCCAGGCCTCGCCGTGCAGCGCCCCGCCCGAAACCCCCCATCGGGCGGGGCGCACCTTTTCTGCCTGTTATGTCGCGAGGGCCGCCTGGCTCGAGCTGCGCCGCATGGCGGCCCAGCTCGGCGGGGCCCGCGCATGCGGGTCCGTCCGTTATCGGTAGTTGACGAACTGGAGCGGCAGCCCGAAGTCGGTTTCCTTGAGTATCTGGATGACGCGCTGGAGGTCGTCCCGCTTCTTGCCGGTGACCCGGAGCTGGTCTCCCTGAATCTGGGCCTGCACGCCCCTCGGGGCGTCAGCCCGGATTTTTTTCGAGATCGCTTTGGCCTTGTCGTCGGCAATGCCCTGTTGCACGGTCACCACCAGCCGGTACTCCTTGCCGGACTGGGTGGGCTCGTCATGCTGCAGGGCCTTGAGCGAGATGCCGCGCTTGACCCACTTCTCCTGCAGGACGTCCAGGGTCGCCTTCACCCGTTCCTCGGTGCTCGCGGTGAGCAGGATGGACTCGCCGGACCAGGTTGCCGACGCCCCGGTGTCACGGAAGTCGAAGCGGGTCCCCACCTCCTTGGCGGTCTGGTTGACGGCGTTGTCGATCTCCTGGCGGTCGACCTTGCTCACGATGTCGAACGACGGGTCCGCCACGGTGAAGCGCCTCCTTCCCATCTTTTCCATTGCCTGCGCGTACGGCATCAGATCTTCGCCCGGCGGCTCGGTCGCAAGCCGGGCCCGGTGCCTGATCCCGAGTCTGCCCGGATCCGCCCGTCCCGGCACAGCCGTCGCCCATGTCCACGGGCCAGGCCGGGTAGTGAAAGTACCCGGAAACGAGGGACGCGGCGTCGCGGGGCTGGAGCACGCGCCTCGCGTTGCCCGCGCCCCAACCCTGTTCCTTACATCCTGTTCCTTGATCCGGCACCCTCCTGTCGGCCACTCCCAGGGCTGTGGATCATCAACGCGCTGTCCTGATCTCCGAATGATCACGATGCCGTCGGCGTAACCGGGTCGCTGGGACCGGTCGTCGACCACGACCGCCCATCCCGTATGCTGTTCACCAACGGCAGGTTGCCCGAGTGGCCAAAGGGAGCGGTCTGTAAAACCGCCGGCTCAGCCTACGTTGGTTCGAACCCAACACCTGCCACCACCCCGATCCAGCTGCATCGCAGCAGGTCACAGGCCCCGGTTTGATCCCCGGGGCCTTTTCCGTGTTCCTGGCCATGCCCAGACGATCATGACTGACGCCGGTGGTTCGTATCTCCGGCATGCGCGCAGCGGGGTGGAATGCGGGGGCTCCGCCCCCCACACCTCAGGCCTTCACTCCGGAGAGGGGTAAGGGGGCAGGCGAGCGTGCGCCGGTGCGATCCGCTGATCGCTCCGTAAACCTGTCTGATCTATAGAATCCGCAGGCATGGCTGACACTGGCACGCTTGCCGCCCGTGTCCGGGCGATGTCGCAGCTGACCGGTCAGTTCGTGCTGCGTTCCGGGCGGACGAGCAGCGAGTACTTCGACAAGTACCTGTTCGAGGCCGACCCCGGGCTGCTCGCGGACATCGTTGACGCGATGGGCCCGTTGCTGCCCGAAGGCACGGACGTGCTGGCCGGGCTCGAACTCGGTGGTATCCCACTGGTCACATTGCTGTCCCAGCGGACGGGCATGCCGGCTCGGTTCGTCCGCAAGAAGGCCAAGGAGTACGGCACGTGCCGGGCCGCCGAGGGCGGGGCCGTCGAGGGCCTGCGGGTCGTTCTTGTCGAGGATGTCGTGACCAGCGGCGGTGCCGTGCTGGCCGCGGCCGGGATCCTGCGCGAGCAGGGCGCGATCGTGGAACATGTCCTTTGTGTGATCGACCGCCAGGAGGGCGGGCGGGCCAGCCTCGCCGACATCGGTCTCGACCTGCGTTCGGTTCTCACCCGCGCTGAGCTGAACGCGGCCGCCTGAGGTTCGTCCGCACCGGCGGGGCCTCCCAGCGGCCGTCCGTACCGGCGGAGCCTCGCAACGGCTGAGATTTCCCAACGGCTGGTCCTCCGGCGCCCGAAAGGGGAACCCGGTTGCGGTGACCGCACCCGGCGCCGATGTGGTGCGTGGACCGTCTGCCTGGGCCCAGGTTCGGTGCACGCACCGGGGATCAGCGTCAAGGCGACACGTCCGGACCGGATCGGGATGATCCAGTGTATTCGGGGCGATCCGTTCGTGTCCGGGTTCGATCGCTTTCGGGGTATGGGTCGTAGGCGCCGTGCCGCGGTGTGTCGTAACTCGTCAAAGCGTAGATCACGAATACGTCGAGCGCGATGACGACGATCGACCAGAGCGGGAAGATCGCCAGGAAGGCGAGCTGGGCGATCGCGTTCAGGCCGCACATGGCGATGCCCAACCACCGCGCCCACAGCTTGCCGGTGAGGATCGCGGCCGCGGTGCCTATCTGGACGATGCCCATGCACACCAGCAGCCAGCCCCAGAAGTCCAGATCCTGGTAGATGACGGTGTCGTTCGCCGTGATGAGGACGGCGTAGTTCCTGAGCGCGGCGATTCCGTAGATGAGGTTGTGGAAGCCCGCGATAAAGATGATGACCGCTGCGAATATCAGCCATCCCCTGCCGGTGCGCGCGGAGCGTGCCGGTTCCATGTGAATCCTCCCCGGAGCCTGACGAGACGGTGAGCCCCCCTTGGCATGCCCTCGTGTCGCCCAGGACATGCCCGGTTGCCCGACATCCTCGCTCGGGAGCAGCCGCCCGACGGCGCTGGCGGCGCCCAATTGTGCCGTTACGCCGCCGCTGGTCACGTCTGGTGAGCACGGATTTCGTTCCCGGTGGGTGGCACGCCGCGCCTGGTGTGCCTGTCATCCGCCCTGGACGCGCTTTCAGGAGAATTTCAGGAGAGAAACGTGTATTCAGGAGAGAATAGTGGTGACCGTGTTTGAGCTCGCGTCCCAGCGCAGCCAGCCGTGCTGGAAGGCGCTTTCGCGTCCACCGTCCACCGAGTACTCGTCACTGATCGGCAGCCCCAGGTCGGAGCCGGCCGAACCGAGGGCCAGGTAGCTGTGCAGGATCGCTCCGTGGACCTCGTGCGCGCCGGTGGGACGGGTCCAGTAGATCCGGCCGCCCTGGAACACCGACTGCCGGCTGCCCGCGATCTCAGCGTCCAGCTCGTCGCTGGTGGGCCGTCCCAGCAGGCTGTTGCTGCCGCCCAGGGCGAGGTACCGGGCGCTGATTCCGCCGTGTACCTCATGGACGCCGGTGGCCACCGACCAGAAGAGCAGGCCACGCTGGAACTGTTTCCACCGCCCGCCGCCGCCAGCGGGCTCCTCGGCCCGGCTGTTCGCCGCGAGCAGGGAACGCAGGCGAGCATCCGCGTTGTAGCGTTTGTCGATTTCGCTGGCTCGCCCGTCAGCGCCGGCTGACAATGATCCGCTGTTACAGCAGAAGACATTCAGGTCGATGTCTCCGGCAATGCCTGGAACATTCCCCGCTGACGTGTACTGCCACATCAACCACTGCTGCCAGCCACCGGGAAGGGCGCCGGGGGACGAGCCTCCGTTGTAGCTGGCGAACCACAGCGGATAGCGAGAGAATGACGTCGTGTTCTTCATGATATCGGTCCAGAATGACCGGTAGGTGTACAGGATGGGAGCACGCCCGGTCCTGGTCTCGATCTCTTCCAGAAAGGCATGTGCCCAGCCCGCGAGCTGGGCGGCGGACAATCCGCCCTGTGCTTCGAGATCGAGGACGGGTGCCAGCTGGCCCGTGGAGCGGGTCGAGCCGGTGACGGCGAGAAAGCGGTCCGCCTGATCGACCGCGGTCGCGATCGGCAGCATAGGCCGTGCGTAGTGGTACATACCGACGACGAGCCCGGCTTGGCGGGCGTGATCGCGGTCAGTGGCGAAGTAGGGGTTGGTATAGCCGCTGCCCTCGGTCGCCTTGATAATGGCAAAGCCGATTCCGGCGGCACGGACCGCGTTCCAGCCGATCTCCGTGCTGCCGGGATGTTGCCAGGACGAGATGTCCACGCCCCGCGGCCAGCTGGCCGGGATGGCCAGCGGCGAGCGGGTTCCCGATGGCGCGCCCTCGTCGGGCGGCGCGACGGTGGTGCCCTCTCCCAGCGGGACATCACCGGGGGAGGCGTAATCCTGGCGGATGTTCTTGGCGGCGTCGCTACTGGCACCAGCGTCGGTGGATATGGCGCCGGGCCGGCCGGCTGACAGCACCGGAAATCCGGTCGTCGATACCGCGGCGCCGCTCGTCCCGGAGCCTTGAGCGCCTGCAACAGTGATAAGTGTCACCAGGGTAGTGGTGGTGATCGTACGTGCGACGGTTCGTTTGGCCCGCTGTTGCCGGGCTGGCCGGCATCGGTCCGGATCGTGGTCGTGGTCGTGGTCGTGGTCGTGGTCGTGGTAAGCGGTGTGCGGTGTCCCGTGCATGGGGCCCCCTGGCAGATGGGTGGACTGGCCGATGGGTGATCCCGGGTGACAGCTTCGCTCGGCCGACAACTACGCTAAGCGACTCTCTGGTTGCTTAGAGATATATCGATGGGCGTGGGCGGACTTTGTCGCTACCGATAGTCCACCCTTGTCTTAATTAGATGAAATTTCATGACATTATGCGATAATCGAAATTTTGATCTTGTCAAGATTCGATGAAGATCCGTTTAGCGTTGATCGCCGCGGCTAGCTGCCACCTCCGCCGCCGCCGCATCCGCCGCGACCAGAGCCTGTGCTCATGGCGGGGGTGCCGTCCGTGGTGTCGTTCTGTCGTGTAGCCTTAGGCGTACGCACACGCCCCTTTAGCTCAGTCGGCAGAGCATCTCCATGGTAAGGAGAAGGTCTACGGTTCGATTCCGTAAAGGGGCTCCGTGGTGGCGGTCGGTAGCCGGTTAATCGGTGCCCGGCCATTGCCCCGTTGGCTGGAATGACTGCCAACGGGGTTGAGCCATCAAGGCGGTGTAGCTCAGCCAGGCAGAGCAAGCGGCTCATAATCGCTGTGTCGCCGGTTCAAATCCGGCCACCGCTACAGGCCGGGTCGCGACCCGCCGAGGGCGACGTCTGGTCGTTCCACATGTCTATAAGTTCTGGTTCGTTCTTGTCCGACCTGCAGGAAGAGGCACAGCACCGTGGCCGCCACCGATGTCCGTCCAAAGATCACAATGGCGTGTCAGGTGTGCAAGCACCGTAACTACATCACACGCAAGAACCGCCGCAACGACCCCGATCGTCTCGAGCTGCGCAAGTTCTGCCCGAACTGCAGGCAGCACACCGACCACCGCGAGACTCGCTGACCCGCGCTGCTCCTCGTGTCGCCCCTCGCGGGTGCGCGGGGCCGCTTCGCTGTGTCGCGTGGCTGTTCGGCGCGGTCGTATGGAAGCATGGCGTTGTGATTTCGTCGGTCCGGTGCCATGGTGTGACCGGCGCCATGGTGAGATCGGAGCATTGCGATGCCGTTGAATCGAGACTTCATCGGGCGCCGATTTGTCGCGGACACACCCTTCCTGGTCGGGCGTGAGCATATCCGGCAGTTTGCCCTCGCGATCCGTGAGGACAGCCCGCTCTGTCATGATCTGGATGCGGCCAAGTCCGCTGGTTATATCGATCTTATTGCGCCGCCCACGTTCCTGACCGCACTCGGTATGTGGCGGTCCGTCGTTCCCCTGCACGATCCCGCGCTCGGCCTCGACTACTCGTTGGTGGTGCACGGTGAGCAGCGCTACTCGTTGCGGCGGCCGGTCGTCGCCGGCGACGAGATCATCGTTTCCGGCATGATCTCCGGCATCCGGAATGCTGGCCGTAACGAGCTAATGATCATCGATTATGAGTTCGCGACGACCGGTGGTGAGCTGCTGGCAACCGCCCGTTCGTCACTGGTCTCCCGTGGAACCGCCGTTGTGGAAAGCGGAACCGCCGGGGTCGAGAACGGCTGAGAGGTTCATGATGTCCGCGACTCTTGGTTACAGCGATGTTGAGGTCGGTACGCTGATCCCCGAACGGGAGTTCCGGATCCGCCGTGAAGATCTTGTCCGTTACTGCGGAGCGTCAGGCGACTTCAATGTGATCCACTGGAACGACCGGGCCGCGACTGATGTGGGCCTGCCCGGAGTCATCGCTCATGGGATGTACACCATGGCCAGCGCGGCGCGGCTTGTCACCGACTGGGCCGGTGATCCCGGGGCGGTTGTCGAGTATGGCGTCCGGTTTTCCTCGTTCGTCCCGGTGCCGGACGACGACGCCGGTGCCGCGCTGGTGGTCAGTGGTGTGGTTGCCAAGAAGCTGGACGACAACCAGGTTGTTGTGAACATCACTGTCCGGTGCGACGGAACCAAGGTGCTGCTGGGTTCGCGCGCCACGGTCCGCCTTTCCTGATCGTTTCATCGTCGCAACAAGCAGTCCGCTTTGCCGCGGCTGGCTGTGGCGTCCCCGGCCGCGGAACTCCCGGCCGCGGAGGTCCCGGCGGCACCACAGCCGACGCTCAGAGCGACCGGCAACAGGGGACGCGGCGTCGCGGGGCCAGGGCACGCACCCCAGCCCCGCTCATTGATCCACACCCCTATTGCCGGGCGCTCTTACTCCGCTACTCCGCCTCGGCCAGCAGGTCGGACATGCGCTGTACGCCGGTGGCCAGATCCTGGTCGCCGAGGGCGTAGGACAACCGGGCGTAGCCGGGTGTCCCAAACGCCTCACCGGGCACGATCGCGACGCCGGCCTCCTCGAGGATGAGCGTGGTCAGGTCCGCTGAGGTCGTCGGGGTGCGTCCTCGCAGCGTGCGGCCAATAACGCCGAGCAGTGACGGGTAGCAGTAGAAGGCGCCCTCGGGCATCGGGCACACCACCCCGGGGGTCGCGGAGAGCATGCGGTGCATAGTCTGGCGCCGCCGGTCGAAGGCAAGACGCATCTGCGCGACCGCGTCCAGCGGGCCCGCCACGGCAGCCAGCGCCGCGGCCTGCGCCACGTTGGAGACGTTGGACGCGGCATGGGACTGCAGATTGATGGCCGCCTTGACGGCATCCGCCGGACCTGCCAGCCAGCCGACCCGCCACCCCGTCATGGCGTAGGTTTTGGCGACGCCGTTGACGACGATGCAGCGGTCGGCGATCTCGGGCACCTCTACCGGCAGGGAAGCGAACCGGGCGTCGCCGTACACCAGATGCTCGTAGATCTCGTCCGCGATCACCCAGATCCCAGCCTGGGCCGCCCAACGCCCGATCGCGCGGACCTCCTCAGGGGTATGTACCGCACCGGTCGGATTGGAGGGTGAGCAGAACACCAAGGCCTTCGTCCGAGGGGTGCGCGCCTTCTCCAGCTGTTCCACCGTGACCCGGTAGCCCTGCTCGGGAGTGGTCACGACATCCACAGCCCTGCCACCGGCAAGGCGGATCGACTCCGGGTAGGTGGTCCAGTAGGGAGCGGGCAGCAGCACTTCGTCGCCGGGGTCGAGGAGTGTTGCGAACGCTATGTAGACGGCCTGCTTGCCACCATTGGTGATGAGTACCTGACTGGCCGCGATATCGAGGCCGGAGTCGCGGCGGGTCTTGTCGGCCACCGCTTCTCTGAGCTCTGGCAGGCCGGCGGCTGGTGTGTACCGGTGCATTTTTGGATCGCTGCATGCCTTCTCGGCAGCGGCGACAACGTGGTCGGGGGTGGGAAAGTCCGGTTCGCCGGCACCAAAGCCGATCACGTCCCGGCCGGCTGCGCGCAGCGCCTTGGCGGTCGAGTCCACGGCAAGTGTCGCCGAAGGGGCGATGCCTCCGACGCGGTGAGAGATCCGGGTCATGACCGTCATGCTGCCACGCATACCAGGTTGGCTGCTCGATCATCGGCGCGGTGCGGCCGGATCCGGCCGGTGTGCCCGATGCATCCGGTCCGGGTGGCGATGCCCCTCGTGACTCTTGGCCCCGCTGGTCACACGATACTGCGCTACAATCGCGCGACCCCTGGCCGGTCGGGCAGCCGCTGTCCAGCAAGTCCCTTTCCGGTTAGCCTGGGATGCGTCCGCGACGTGGAGCTTGATCACTGGTTCGTAGGAGATCATGGATACGTGAGGGTGGGCCGTGTAAGGAGCCGTGTAGGGAGTATGGTGGATGCGCTTAGGCCGTCATCCCCGCGTGTAGCGCCGTAGATGATTTTCATGCCCATGATCTTTATGATCATGATTGGTCTGAGTGCATCTTGATCGGCGGCTACCAGCACGGTGGTGGTCGTGGTGTAAAGGGGCGTGGCTCAATTGGTAGAGCACCGGTCTCCAAAACCGGCGGTTGCAGGTTCGAGTCCTGTCGCCCCTGCGGTATCCGACGACCAGGTAGGTGGAGTGAGTGGCGACCGACACACGTGACGCGGCACCGAGGGCCGGCCAGCCGACCCGGCCGGCAGCTCGACGCCGTACCACGCCGCTGCGCTTCTACCGAGAGATCGTCGCCGAGCTTCGGAAGGTCATCTACCCAGGTCGAAGCGAACTGATCACTTATGTGGTTGTAGTGCTCATGTTTTGCTCGATCATGGTGGCATTCGTCGCCTCGCTGGACTTCGGTCTCACCAAGGCGGTGTTGGCGATCTTCGGTTGAGGTGGACCGTTTCCGCGGATCCATGTCGCCATAGCGCCCGCACAGCTCACAGAGCACGGTCAAGAGAGAAGGAACGTCCGCGTGTCCCAGTTTCCCGAGCATGTCTCCTCCGAACAGGGAGAGGCCCTCGACGGTCTCGACCCGCTGGCGGCGCTGGTGCGCGACGAGGTGGCAAGCACGGAGGCCGGCGCCTTGCCGCAGGACGGCGAGAGCGGCGACGGTTCCACCGGCGTCGAGACGGAGCCCGGCTATCTTGCCGCGGCTGTCGCGGATGTCGACCAGCCCGCCTTCGACGACGATGACGACGATGACGGCGACATCCGCCAGGCGCTGGAGGACGCGCCTGGCGACTGGTACGTCATTCATTCGTACGCCGGCTATGAGAACAAGGTGAAGACCAACCTCGAGACTCGGATCTCCAGCCTCAACATGGAGGACTACATCTTCCAGATCGAGGTCCCGACCGAGGAGGTTCCGGTCATCAAGAACGGCAAACGGCAGCTGGTGCAGCAGAAGAAGTATCCGGGCTACATCTACGTCCGTATGGACCTCACTGACCAGTCGTGGTCCGCGGTTCGAAACACCCCGGGTGTGACCGGCTTCGTCGGCCTGACCAACAAGCCGTCACCGTTGCGGACAGAGGAGGTTGTTTCCATTCTTGCGCCGCCGGCGCCACCCGAGAAGAAGACCGAGACGGTCCGGGTGCAGGAGTTCGAGGTCGGGGAGTCCGTGACCGTCATGGATGGCCCGTTCGCGACCCTTCCGGCGACCATCAGTGAGATCAACCTCGATGCGCAGCGGCTCAAGGTGCTGGTGTCCATCTTCGGCCGCGAGACGCCGGTCGAACTTCAGTTCAACCAGGTCGCGAAGATCTGATCTGCTCGATGGCCGAAGGCGGCGCGGTTGTCTCCGCTTCCGCTCCACCGGAGGTTCCAACCAGCCAGGCGAACCGGTAGCCGGCCGGCGGCACGGTCGCAGCGTTCTTGGCGCCGACGGAGACCCCAGGAAACCCAGAGAGAAACGACACATGCCTCCCAAGAAGAAGATCGCGGCAATTATCAAGCTCCAGATCAATGCTGGTGTGGCGACACCCGCGCCGCCGGTCGGTCCGGCGCTCGGCCAGCACGGCGTCAACATCATGGAGTTCTGCAAGCAGTACAACGCGGCCACCGAGTCGCAGCGCGGGAACGTCGTTCCGGTCGAGATCACCGTGTATGACGACCGTTCGTTCACCTTTGTCACCAAGACCCCGCCGGCGGCCCGGCTTATCCTCAAGGCCGCTGGGATTGAGAAGGGCAGTGGTGTTCCGCACCGCACCAAGGTGGCGAACCTCACCGCGGAGCAGATCCGTCAGATTGCCCAGACCAAGCTGCCCGACCTCAACGCGACCACGCTGGAAGCCGCCGAGAAGATCATTGCTGGGACGGCGCGGTCGATGGGGATAACCATTCTT
>NZ_CAKJTP010000005.1:28981-30884 GCF_917627335.1 Protofrankia sp. CiT1
GGCTGACGGCTGACGGCTGACGGCTGACGGCTGACGGCTGACAGGGCCGGCCGAGAACGGAACAACTGTGGGAGGGCAGCCCGTCCGGGCTGCCCGCCATGACCACGAGGAGACAGATATGAAGCGCAGCAAAGCCTATCGGGCAGCCGTTGAGAAGATAGCGGCGGATCGTCTGTACACGCCGCTGGAGGCTGTTCATCTCGCCCGGGAGACCTCCACCACCAAGTACGCCGCGACTGTTGAGGTCGCGCTGCGCCTGGGCGTCGATCCGCGCAAGGCTGACCAGATGGTCCGCGGCACGGTGAATCTGCCGCACGGAACCGGCAAATCCCCGCGAGTCGCGGTTTTCGCCGCGGGCGAGAAGGCCGTCGAGGCCGCTGCGGCGGGTGCGGACATCGTCGGCAGCGACGACCTCGTACAGCGCATCCAGGAGGGTTTCCTGGATTTCGACGCCACGGTCGCGACGCCCGACCAGATGGCGAAGGTCGGCCGTATCGCCCGGATCCTGGGGCCACGAGGACTCATGCCGAACCCGAAGACCGGCACGGTGACTCTCGACATCACCAAGGCCGTCCAGGACATCAAGGGCGGAAAGATTAATTTTCGGGTCGACAAGCAGGGCAATCTGCACATCGTGATCGGGAAGACCGCCTTCACCGATGAGCAGTTGATTGAGAACTACAGCGTCGCCCTGGACGAGATCGTCCGGGTGAAGCCGTCCGCCTCCAAAGGCCGTTATCTGAAGAAGATTACTTTTACGACGACGATGGGTCCAGGAATCCCCGTCGACCCCAGCCGTACCCGTAACCTCCTCGAGGACGCGCCGGCCTGACGCCGCCGGCTTGGCGCCTGCTGTCCCGCCGGCCAGGCCGTGTATCATTTCATCCGAACCAAACCGAAGACCGCTGGTCATCGTCCCGTTCCGGGGCGATCGAAGGTCCGGTACGACCGGGCGGCCCGCGCAGGTGAGGGAGCGTTGCCCTGGGGCTGCTGGTTTGCCTGCCATCCCCGGTACTTCCGCCCCGCGCGCCTGCGCCGGGGCGTTTGTCGTTTCTCGGCATCTTTCGGGTGACCGGCCAGACCCCATGAAGGAGCCCGATGGCGAAGCCGGAAAAGGTCGCCGCGGTAACGGAGATCGTTGACTCGTTCCGGGGCGCGTCCGCGGCGGTGCTCACCGAGTACCGCGGACTGACGGTGAGCCAGCTCACCGAACTGCGCCGCTCGCTGGGCGAGGACACCGAGTACGCCGTGGTGAAGAACACCCTGACCAGGATTGCCGCCGCGCAGGCGGGTGTCACGGGTCTGGACGAGCTGCTGGTCGGTCCGACCGCTGTCGCGTTCGTCACCGGCGACCCGGTCGAGGCGGCCAAGAGTCTGCGTGACTTCGCTCGCGCCAATCCCGCACTGATCGTCAAGGGCGGGATCGTCGAGGGCAAGCCGATGTCGGCGGATGACATCCGCAAGCTCGCCGATCTCGAGTCCCGCGAGGTGCTGCTCGCCAAGCTCGCCGGCGCGTTGAACGGTTCGCTGGCCAAGGCGGTCGGTCTGTTCGCGGCGCCGCTGTCCCAGGCGGCTCGCCTGGCGGAGGCGTTGCGCGCCAAGCGAGAAGCGGAGAGCCCCGCGGCCGAAGTCCCCGCGCCTGAGGCTTCGACGACCGCCGAGACCGCCGAGACCGCGGCGGTCGAAGCGGTCGAGGCAGAGCCGAGCGCGCAGTAGCGCTGTCCGTCCGCGGCGGCCCCGGGGTGCCGGACGCGCGAGGAAGAACATGGGCGCGTGAGTGGTTGCCCCACTGATCCAGACCACTTAGAGCGCCCGGCAATAGGGCTGTGGATCAAGGAGTGGGGCTGGGGTGCGTGCATCGCGAGGCGTCGGAGGGAGTCACCGGAGGTGTTGGGTGGCGACT
>NZ_CAKJTP010000005.1:31312-51393 GCF_917627335.1 Protofrankia sp. CiT1
GACGACAACGATGCGAGGTGCGTGCCCCAGCCCCGCGACGCCGCGTCCCCTATTGCCGGTCGCTCTTACTCCATAACAGTTCCTGGCACCCGCCACGGGCGGTGTGCCATCACAACGGGAAGGACCGCCACGATGGCGAAGCTGTCGACCGACGAGCTGCTGGACGCGTTCAAGGAAATGACGCTGCTGGAGCTGTCGGAGTTCGTGAAGCAGTTCGAGGACACCTTCGGTGTGACCGCGGCGGCCCCCGTCGCCGTCGCCGTGGCCGGCGGTGCCGGTCCGGCATCCGAGGCGCCGGCCGTGGAGGAGCAGGATGAGTTCGACGTCATCCTCACTGCCGTCGGTGACAAGAAGATCCAGGTCATCAAGGAAGTCCGTGCGTTGACCAGCCTGGGCCTGAAGGAGGCCAAGGACCTCGTCGACGGCGCGCCCAAGCCGGTCCTGGAGAAGGCCAGCAAGGAAGCCGCGGAGAAGGCCAAGGCCGCGCTTGAGGGTGCCGGCGCCACGGTCACCGTCAAGTAGGCATCGGTACGTAGGTACTGATCGGTCGGGCCGCCGTTTCCTGGTTGGCAAGCCGCACGGCGGCGGCCCGGCCCATGCTCGGGCCCTGCGGTGAGGCCTGTTGTCGAGGCTCCACCGTCGCCGGGTAACGTCAGTTCCGGCCGGGCCGTGGTGGTCCGGCCGGCATGGGACCTGGGCCGAGCGCGCGCTGGATGCCGTATTGTCACGGGCGCCGACGCGCGGCTTTCCGGTTGGGGTTGACGACCTCATCCGGGACGGAGTTCCATCATCGGGAAGCGGTGAGACATACCTGTCGAGCAGCCTTGCCAGCAGTGCGGCCGTCGGCTACACTGCTCGTTTGGGCTGCCCTTTCGTCGTGCGCTCGCGGTTCCTTCGGGTACGCGACGGTTCGGTCCCCCGCGTAACCGCGTCCTCTGGCGCGGCCGTCCAGACGTAACGACCGAGGTAATCCGAGCGAAACCGTTGATCGCAACCTGCCACCGAATCGCCGCCGCGTCACCAGCCCGGGATGACCCTCCCACACAGGTGTCCTCCTTCGGAAGATGTCGTGACGGACTACTCGTCGACGCCCGTGTCGCATCTGCCCGCACCGTGGGGCAGCAGCGCGCTCCGTCGGACTACCCCCGCCGACACTCCACACAACCGTAGCGAGACACTGATCACCCGACCACCCTTCGCCGGATTGTTCGAGTAGGCCGAGGGCAACGTGAGAAGAATCATGATCCCGTTGTCGGAGGCCCAAGGACGCACGAGCACCGCCAGCCCGACGATCAGGCCACCGGAAGGACCACCTTGGCCGCCTCGCCTCACTCCTCCCGCATCTCGTTCGCAAAGATCATCGAGCCTCTTGAGGTCCCCGATCTTCTCGCCCTGCAGACCCAGTCCTTTGACTGGCTGATCGGCAATGAGGCGTGGGCGGAACGGGTCCAGGAAGCCATCGACGCCGGTCGTGACGACGTACCCGTCACGTCGGGTCTCGAGGAGGTCTTCGAGGAGATTTCTCCTATCGAGGACTTCTCGGGTTCGATGTCTCTGTCGTTCCGTGATCACCGTTTCGAGCCGCCGAAGTACTCCGTCGAGGAGTGCAAGGACAAGGATATGACGTACTCGGCCCCCATGTTCGTGACGGCCGAGTTCACCAACAACAACACCGGCGAGATCAAGAGCCAGACGGTGTTTATGGGCGATTTTCCGCTTATGACACCAAAGGGAACCTTTGTTATCAATGGGACCGAGCGGGTCGTCGTCAGCCAGCTCGTGCGTTCGCCCGGTGTGTACTTCGAGAAGACCATCGACAAGGTGTCCGACAAGGACCTGTTCTCCTGCAAGGTCATTCCTTCCCGGGGTGCCTGGCTGGAGTTCGAGGTCGACAAGCGGGACACCGTCGGCGTACGTATCGACCGCAAGCGCCGCCAGTCAGTGACCGTTCTGCTCAAGGCGCTCGGCTGGGACGAGGCGCGCATTCTTGAGCGTTTCGGTGACTTCCCGTCGATGCGGGTGACGCTGGAGAAGGACCACACCTCCAGCCAGGACGACGCGCTGCTTGACATCTACCGCAAGCTGCGGCCGGGTGAGCCACCGACCCGCGAGTCGGCCCAGACACTGCTGGAGAACCTCTTCTTCAACCCGAAGCGTTACGACCTGGCGAAGGTCGGTCGCTACAAGGTGAACAAGAAGCTCGGTGTCGACGTCCCGCACGACGTGGGCGTGCTGACCGAGGACGACGTCGTCCGCACGATCGAGTACGTCGTGCAGCTGCATGCGGGTAAGGACCAGTCCTATGACGTGGACGACATCGACCACTTCGGCAACCGCCGGCTGCGTACGGTCGGTGAACTGATCCAGAATCAGGTGCGCCTTGGTCTCGCCCGGATGGAGCGGGTCGTCCGGGAACGGATGACCACTCAGGACGTCGAGGCGATCACTCCTCAGACGCTCATCAACATCCGGCCGGTCGTCGCCTCCATCAAGGAGTTCTTCGGCACCAGCCAGCTGTCCCAGTTCATGGACCAGACCAACCCGCTGGCGGGCCTCACACACAAGCGGCGCCTGTCCGCGCTCGGCCCTGGTGGGCTCTCCCGGGAACGGGCCGGCTTCGAGGTCCGTGACGTCCACCCCAGCCACTACGGCCGGATGTGCCCGATCGAGACGCCGGAAGGCCCGAACATCGGCCTGATCGGTTCGCTGTCGACGTTCGCGCGGGTCAACCCGTTCGGTTTCGTCGAGACGCCCTATCGCAAGGTCGTGGCCGGCCGGGTCACCGATCAGATCGACTACCTCACCGCGGACGAGGAGGACCGGCATGTCATCGCGCAGGCGAACGCGCCGCTGACGGCCGACGGCTCGTTCGCCGAGCACCGTGTCCTGGTGCGCCGCAAGGGTGGTGAGGTCGAGTTCATCCCGCCGGACGAGGTCGACTACATGGACGTCTCGCCGCGCCAGATGGTGTCGGTGGCCACGGCCATGATCCCATTCCTTGAGCACGACGATGCCAACCGCGCCCTGATGGGCTCGAACATGCAGCGCCAGTCCGTCCCGCTGCTGCGCAGCGAGGCACCGCTGGTCGGTACCGGTATGGAGGCCCGCGCGGCCAAGGACGCCGGTGACGTGGTCGTCTGCGCACAGGCCGGTGTGGTCGAGGACCTGTCCGCTGACTACATCACCGTGATGCATGACGACGGCACCCGGCGGACCTACCGGATGGCGAAGTTCCGCCGCTCCAACCAGGGCACGTGCATCAACCAGAAGCCGATCGTCGACGAGGGCGACCGGGTCCTGGCGGGCCAGGTCATCGCGGACGGCCCGTGCACCGACAACGGCGAGATGGCGCTGGGCAAGAACCTCCTGGTGGCGTTCATGCCCTGGGAGGGGCACAACTACGAGGACGCGATCATTCTCTCCCAGCGGCTGGTCCAGGACGACGTACTGTCCTCGATCCACATCGAGGAGCATGAGGTCGACGCCCGGGACACCAAGCTAGGCCCTGAGGAGATCACTCGGGATATCCCGAACGTCGCTGAGGAGGTCCTTGCTGACCTTGACGAGCGCGGGATCATCCGGATCGGCGCCGAGGTCTCGCCTGGTGATGTGCTGGTCGGGAAGGTCACGCCCAAGGGTGAGACCGAGCTGACCCCGGAGGAGCGGCTGCTGCGCGCGATCTTCGGTGAGAAGGCTCGTGAGGTCCGGGACACCTCGCTGAAGGTGCCGCACGGAGAATCCGGCAAGGTCATCGGTGTCCGGGTGTTCTCGCGGGAGGACGGCGACGAGCTTCCACCGGGGGTGAACGAACTCGTCCGCGTGTACGTCGCCCAGAAGCGCAAGATCACAGATGGTGACAAACTCGCTGGCCGCCACGGCAACAAGGGCGTCATTGCGAAGATCCTCCCTGTCGAGGACATGCCGTTCCTGTCCGACGGCACGCCGGTGGACGTCGTGCTGAACCCGCACGGTGTGCCGCGCCGTATGAACATCGGCCAGATCCTGGAGACCCATCTCGGCTGGGTGGCCAAGACCGGCTGGCAGGTCGACGACGGTGACGAGGACTGGAAGGAGCGCCTGCGCGGTATCGGTGCGCATCAGGCGCCGCCTGACACCAACGTGGCGACACCGGTGTTCGACGGCGCCCGGGAGGAGGAGATCACCGGTCTGCTTGCCTCGACGCTGGTGAACCGCGATGGTGACCAGCTGATCGGGTCCAGCGGCAAGGCACGGCTCTTCGACGGCCGGACGGGTGAGCCCTATCCGTACCCGGTGGCGGTCGGCTACATCTACATCCTCAAACTGCTGCATCTGGTCGACGACAAGATTCACGCCCGGTCGACCGGTCCCTACTCGATGATCACCCAGCAGCCGCTGGGCGGTAAGGCGCAGTTCGGTGGACAGCGCTTCGGTGAGATGGAGGTGTGGGCGCTTGAGGCGTACGGCGCCGCCTACGCGCTCCAGGAGCTGCTGACCATCAAGTCCGACGACGTCCTCGGCCGCGTCAAGGTCTACGAGGCCATCGTCAAGGGCGAGAACATCCCCGAACCAGGCATTCCGGAGTCCTTCAAGGTCCTTATCAAGGAAATGCAGTCGCTGTGCCTGAACGTGGAGGTTCTGTCCAGCGACGGCGTCTCCATTGAGATGCGTGACACCGATGAGGATGTCTTCCGTGCCGCGGAGGAGCTCGGTATCGATCTGTCCCGGCGGGAGCCGAGCAGCGTTGAGGAGGTCTGACGACTAGTGGGCCGACGGGAGTGCGGTCATGTTCCGCCGCACGCCCGGGGCCCCAGGGAGCCCAGTGGTCGCCGATCGTGAGTGCGAATGGATCTATGGGTGGTCGTGACTCGTGGCCGGTGGCCACGGGCTCACGTCACGGCCGCCGGGTGCTCCGGACGCGCTGATCGTTTCTCGGCGTCCCCGCCGACCTTGGAATAACTGACGGCAGAAGCCCCCCGTCGCCGCCATTACTCGCAATGCCCGCCGGCGATGGGGGCAGCCAGACGGCAGAGAGAGAAGACACGTGCTCGACGTCAACTTCTTCGACGAGCTGCGCATCGGCCTCGCCACGGCGGACGACATCCGCCAGTGGTCACACGGTGAGGTCAAGAAGCCGGAGACAATCAACTACCGCACCCTGAAGCCGGAAAAGGACGGGCTTTTCTGCGAGAAAATCTTCGGTCCGACCCGGGACTGGGAGTGCTACTGCGGCAAGTACAAGCGCGTTCGCTTCAAGGGCATCATCTGTGAGCGCTGCGGTGTCGAGGTCACTCGCGCGAAGGTGCGCCGTGAGCGGATGGGCCACATCGAGCTGGCCGCGCCGGTCACCCACATCTGGTATTTCAAGGGTGTGCCGAGCCGGCTCGGCTATCTGCTCGACCTCGCGCCGAAAGACCTTGAAAAGGTCATTTATTTCGCCGCTTATATGATCACAAGTGTGGACGTCGAGGCGCGCCACCGCGACCTGCCCACCCTCGAGGCACGGATCTCCGTCGAGAAGCAGCATCTCGAGGACAAGAAGAACGCCGACGTCGAGACGCGGCAGAAGAAGCTTGAGGCGGATCTCGCGCAGCTGGAGGCCGAGGGCGCCAAGGGCGACGCCCGGCGCAAGGTCCGCGAGGCGGCTGAGCGCGAGATGCGCCAGATCCGTGACCGCGTCCAGC
Organism: Protofrankia sp. CiT1; assembly: GCF_917627335.1. NCBI lineage: Bacteria > Bacillati > Actinomycetota > Actinomycetes > Frankiales > Frankiaceae > Protofrankia > Protofrankia sp. CiT1. Next base: position 36,976 of record NZ_CAKJTP010000005.1, read on the forward strand.
GGAAGATCGACGATCTGGGCCGGGTGTTCGACCGCTTCAAGGGCATGAAAGTTCAGGATCTTGAGCCTGATGAGCTGCTCTACCGTGAGCTGCGGGACCGCTTCGGACAGTACTTCGAAGGCGGTATGGGAGCCGAGGCGCTACAGCGCCGGCTCGTTGACTTCGACCTGGCCGCGGAGGCCGAGTCACTGCGGGAGACCATCCGCAGCGGCAAGGGCCAGAAGAAGGCCCGGGCGCTGAAGCGTCTCAAGGTGGTCTCGGCGTTCCTGAACACCCGCAACTCCCCGAATGGGATGGTGCTCGACTGCGTTCCGGTCATTCCGCCGGACCTGCGCCCGATGGTGCAGCTCGACGGTGGTCGGTTCGCCACGTCCGACCTGAACGACCTCTACCGCCGGGTGATCAACCGTAACAACCGGCTCAAGCGGCTGCTCGACCTCGGCGCGCCTGAGATCATCGTCAACAACGAGAAGCGGATGCTGCAGGAGGCCGTCGACGCGCTGTTCGACAACGGTCGCCGCGGCCGGCCGGTCACCGGTCCGGGTAACCGCCCGCTCAAGTCGTTGTCGGACATGCTCAAGGGCAAGCAGGGGCGGTTCCGGCAGAACCTGCTCGGCAAGCGCGTCGACTACTCCGGGCGTTCCGTCATCGTCGTCGGCCCGCAGCTGAAGCTGCATCAGTGCGGTCTGCCCAAGCAGATGGCGCTCGAGTTGTTCAAGCCGTTCGTGATGAAGCGGCTGGTCGACCTCAACCACGCACAGAACATCAAGTCCGCCAAGCGGATGGTGGAGCGAGCCCGTCCGGTGGTCTGGGACGTGCTGGAAGAGGTCATCACCGAGCACCCGGTGCTGCTGAACCGTGCGCCGACCCTGCACCGCCTCGGTATCCAGGCGTTCGAGCCACAGCTGGTCGAAGGCAAGGCCATCCAGATCCACCCGCTGGTCTGCACCGCCTTCAACGCGGACTTCGACGGTGACCAGATGGCCGTGCACCTGCCGCTGTCCGCGGAGGCGCAGGCCGAGGCGCGCATCCTGATGCTGTCGAGCAACAACATCCTGTCGCCGGCGTCCGGGCGTCCGCTGGCCATGCCGAGCCTCGACATGGTCACCGGGGTGTTCCACCTCAGCCGGATGGCCGAGGGCGGGGTCGGCGAGGGCAGGGCGTTCTCCAGCGTGGCCGAGGCTCAGATGGCCTTTGACGCGCGGGAGATCGAACTGCAGGCGAAGATCAGGGTCCGGCTTCGCGACACCACCCCGCCGCGCGACTGGACGCCGCCAGCGGGCTGGGTCAGCGGTGAGCCGTTCACGCTGGAGACCACCTTCGGTCGTTGCCTGCTCAACCAGGCGCTTCCGGAAGGGTATCCGTTCCTCAACTACATGATGAACAAGAAGGCCCAGGCCGCGATCGTCAACGACCTGGCCGAGCGCTACCCGAAGATCCAGGTGGCGGCGACGCTGGACGCCCTGAAGAGCGCCGGTTTCTACTGGGCCACCCGGTCCGGTGTGACCGTCGCCATCGAGGATGTCGTTGCGCCGCCGAACAAGAAGCAGATCCTCGACGAGTACGAGCAGCGGGCCGAGCGGGTGCAGAAGCAGTTCGACCGGGGCTTCCTGTCCGATGATGAGCGCCGCGGCGAACTCGTCCAGATCTGGAACGAGGCGACGGGCAAGGTCGCCGAGGCGATGGAGGCCAACTTCCCGTTGACCAACCCGGTCGCTGTACTGGTCAACTCCGGAGCCGCCGGAAACATGATGCAGATCCGGCAGCTCGCCGGAATGCGCGGACTGGTCGCCAACCCGAAGGGTGAGATCATCCCGCGTCCGATCAAGGCCAACTTCCGTGAGGGCCTGAGCGTGGTGGAGTACTTCATCTCCACGCACGGCGCTCGTAAGGGTCTAGCCGACACGGCGCTGCGGACCGCTGACTCAGGGTATCTAACCCGGCGTCTGGTTGACGTCAGCCAGGACGTCATCGTCCGCGAGGACGACTGCGGTACCGAGCGTGGCATCGGCACCCGTATCGCCCGCAAGGGAGCGGACGGGCTGCTTGTCCGTGACCGTTACGCCGAGACCGCGGCCTACGCGCGGACACTCGCCTCCGACGCGGTGAACGCCGCCGGCGATGTTGTGGTGCCCGCCGGTACCGACCTCGGCGATGTGGTTATCGGCCAGATCATTGAAGCCGGTATCGAATCGGTGAAGGTGCGCTCCGCGCTCACCTGCGTCGCCCGGATGGGTGTGTGCGCACAGTGTTACGGCCGGTCGCTGGCAACCGGAAAGCTGGTGGACGTCGGTGAGGCCGTGGGTATCGTCGCGGCTCAGTCGATCGGTGAGCCGGGCACCCAGCTGACCATGCGTACCTTCCACAGCGGTGGTGTCGCCACCGGTGACGACATCACCCAGGGCCTACCGCGTGTGGTCGAGCTTTTCGAGGCCCGTTCCCCCAAGGGCAAGGCCCCGATCAGCGAGGTCGCCGGGCGGGTGCGCATCGAGGAGACCGAGAAGACCCTCAAGATTGTTATCGTGCCCGACGACGGCGGCGAGGAGATCGCCTACCCGGTGTCCCGTCGTTCGCGCCTGAAGGTCGAGGAAGGCCAGCACATCGCTGTTGGCCAAAAGATCGTCGACGGCGCGGTCGACCCGCACGAGGTACTGCGCATTCTCGGCCCGCGCCAGGTGCAGTTGCACCTGGTGGACCAGGTGCAGGAGGTCTATCGCTCGCAGGGCGTGTCGATCCACGACAAGCACATAGAGATCATCATCCGCCAGATGCTCAAGCGGGTGAACGTGCTGGAGTCGGGTGAGACCACCCTCCTGCCCGGTGAGCTGGTCGAGCGGGCGCGCTTCGAGGAGGAGAACCGCCGGGTGGTCGAGTCCGGTGGGCAGCCGGCATCGGCCCGTCCGGTTCTCATGGGCATCACCAAGGCGTCACTTGCGACCGAGTCCTGGCTGTCGGCGGCCTCCTTCCAGGAGACGACGCGAGTGCTCACCGACGCCGCGATCAATGCCCGGTCGGACTCGCTGGTCGGCCTGAAGGAGAACGTCATCATCGGCAAGCTCATCCCGGCGGGTACCGGCATCTCCCGATACCGCAACATTCGGGTCGAGCCGACCGAGGAGGCGCGGGCGTCCATGTACTCGGTGGGCGGTAACTATGAGGACGGCGCGACCGTCGAGTACGGCGCGTTCGGTACTGGTAGCGGTCAAGCTGTGCCGTTGGATGATTTTGACTACCGCAGCACAGGGGGCGACTACCGATAGCCCGTCCCGCGGGAGAGCCCTGGGGCCCAGGCCACGCGAAAATGTTCACGATCGCGTGGCCTGGGGCTCCCGCCGGATCGGCGCGAAGCCGGTCTGACAGTTCCAGGCCTGTCTGCCGTGTCTTCACCGGACACGCCACCACGGCTGAGCATCCCCAGGAAACACGGCGCTGCCCGGATACCTCCCTGGAGGTATCCGGGCAGCGCCTTCGGTGTGTCAGCGGTCCGTGCTGAATTCTGGACGCCGCTGGCGAGCCAGGTCAGCCGACGGTCCGGGACATACCGTTGTTGTTCTCCCTCCTGGCTGTCTGCCGCAGCTGGCCGCGGGCCAGCTGCGCGTAGATTCCACCGGTTTTGACCAGCCGGTCGTGCGGGCCGGCCTCCACCACGGTGCCCTTTTCCATCACGTAGATACGGTCCGCGGCGGTGGTCATCGTCATTCGATGGGCCACGAGCAGGCAGCTGCGATCGGCGAGAAGACGTTCGAACGACACCCGAAGCATTTCCTCAGTCAGTGCGTCAAGGTTCGACGTAGCCTCGTCGAGGATGATCGTCCGTGGATTCTGGACCAGGACCCGAGCGATGGCCAGCCGTTGCCGTTCGCCACCCGAGATCTCGTATCCATCGCAGCCGACCGGGGTGTGGATCCCGTCCGGCAGGGAACGGACCACGGTGACGAGACCAGTCGCCTCGAGTGCCGCCCAGAGCTCGTCCGCGGTCGCGGTGGGATTCCCGAAGCGGAGGTTCTCGGCAATGGTACGGCGTTGGATGAATGCTTCCTGGGAGACGAATCCGACCGCGGCTCGCGCCTGCTCGGCGGTGAGTTCAAGGATATCCCGCCCGCCTAGCAGCACTCGCCCGGAAGTGGGCGCCAGGAGCCCGCTCGCGAGGTAACAGAGCGTGGTCTTGCCCGCGCCGCTGAATCCGACGACGGCAACCGTCTCGCCTCTGCGCACGACGATATCCACCGATCGGACCGCCCAGTCGGGCGCGGGTACGTCAGGCGCGTAAGAATAGGAGACGTTCGCCAGGACGAGATCACCGTGCACCGGCGGCCGGGGAATGCCGGCCGGATCTGAAACCGCTGGTTCGGCTTGCGACACGATTTCTTCCGGTGGCCGCGGGCGATCAACTGATGTCAGCGGTCTCACGTTACTGTGGTTCGCCACGCGAGGCCGCTCCAGCGGAATGTCGAGGAAGGCCAGAATGCGGATGAGGGAGGATTCGCCATCAAACAGCTGGGTGCGCAGGTCGGCAAAACCGGCGATTGCGCGAAAGGCCAGGAAGAGCACGCTGAGGAACGCCACGAACGTGCCGGTCGTCATTATCCGCTCCAGCGAGAGCCACGCTCCGAACCCGATCGCGGTCATGGTTGCCAGCACTGCACTGGCCGCGGAGATGAACTGTAGACGGGCGAATACCTGGACCCGGGTACGGACCGCTGTCGCGATAGCCGCGTCCAGCCGTTCGAACTCCTCCTGACCGGCGCCCTGCGCGCGGAACGCACGCAGGTGCAGCGCGCCAGCCGTCCCAGCCAGCTCTATGACGTGATCGACCAGCCGGGTGTGTCGCTCGGCCTCCACCCGGCTGATTTCCCGGATGCGCGCACGAATCAATCGCAGCAGGACGAGTGGAATCGCACCGATCGCGCCGACCGCGACCGCGAGCCGCCATTCCAGCAGAAAGGCGGTCACACCGGCGGCGAGGAGCTCGACTGCCATTGTCGCGATGGCGGGCAGGCAGACGGCGCCGGCGATCTGTACCTTGGCCGTATCAATGGTGAAGAGCGTGACAATATCCCCGTGCCGTGTCCGCATGAAGCGAGGGAACGGCAGAGCGACCGTGTGCTCGTGCAGGTCGCGGCGGATCTGGAAAGCAAGCCGTTCGCTGAGATAGCCGATCAGTATATGTTGCAGGGTGGCTACGAGGGCGCTGAGCACAAAAGCGCCGAGCATGAGGAAGACAGGGAGAAGTATTCCGCGCGTCTGTAGCTGTAGCAGCCACTCGTCAATGAGGTCGCGGATTGCGAACGGCGCCACGGCCAGTGCCGCCGCGCCGAGCAGGGCGAGCCCGGCGTGTGCTATAGCGGCTTTGTTCTGGTCCCTGATGAAACGTTCGATTCGAACGGCGTCAGGATTGCCGGTAAGCCGGGCGAACAGGCGCCCATACAGCCAGGAGACGATAGCGCATGTCTTCAGCAGCACTGCCGTCAGCGAGGTCCGCTGGTGGCTCGGTTGGCTGAGCCATTCGCTGGTCCCGGCGGACGGCTGGCGAGATGTTGTCATCTTGTGAGCCGTTTGCCTGATGTTTTGTTCGGGGCTTAGTCGTCGCTGCGCTGAATTTTCGCGCGGGTGCTGACGGGAGGATTGCCGCCGTGGTAGCCGGCAGCCTCGTCGTCAGCGTCATCGGTGTCGTCCGTGTTATCGGTGGCGGCGGTCGCCGCCTCGCGGTCGCCGCCACCGATTTCCGTCACGGCTGCGCGCACCTCACCGGTACGGATGCTCAGCACTTCCTGGCTGGTGGTGCCGCCGTTTGTCGGGGTACGGGTGACCAGCGATGCGAGGGCCGTCCCGGCAACAGCTTCAGCTGCGCTGAAAACGGAAATCTCCACGTCCTCGGATACCTCGATAATCAACCCGAAAGTGCTTGACGGGGTGATTTCTCGATTATGGTCGAGATGCCGGAGAGAAGTAGGCATGATTCCTCCATCGTAGTCATCCGAACTGACGGTGACAAAATTGAAGTTATCGGGACGTGGATTAGTGGGCAAGGAGTCAACATCATGACTCGGCTCACACCGTTCCTAGTGCCGGAATTAGTCTCGAAGGTGACACGTAGCCGGCGGCCTTGGCCTCGATATCGTTGGTGATTTGCTTGTCAGCACGACGGCTCAACCAATTTTCGCGGGCGCCGGAAAATGTGGCCACGGATTGTGACGCGCGCCGCCGCCAGTCGGCTGGGTGTCCACCGCATCAACCGCATTGACCGCATTCATCGTCAGCTGGACGTGCTTGGGTAGTGTCTCACTGGTGGCTGGGGGCGAGCGAGGCGGCGGAAGCCGGAAACGGGCGCTGTTCGTGCGGCGGCTGAGTGAAATCCTCGACATGGCGGAGCCCGAGGTTGTCGCGCGGCTGTGTCTCGACCGGCGCACCGGTGTCCGGGTCAACCGGCTGTCACCGCTGGGTGCCGCCGAGGTCCACCGGGCGATCGCCGAGCTCGGACTCACCCTTGACCCGCTCGGCTGGTGTCCCGACGGCTACCTCCTCGGGGGCGAGAAGCGGGTCCTGTCGGCGTCGGAGCTCTTCGCCGGTGGCCATGTCTACATCCAGAACATCTCCAGCCTTGTGCCCGCGCTTGCCCTCGAGCCGGAACCGGGAGAGTCGATCATTGACCTGTGCGCGGCGCCCGGCGGGAAGACGGCGCATATCGCCGCGCTTGTCGGCAACGACGCGAGCCTGTGGGCGAACGACGGCATCAAGCCCCGGCTGGACAAGCTGCGTGCGGTGACGCGGCAGTTCCATGTCCGGCTCGCCGCCGCCACCTGTCACCCCGCCCAGTACGCGGACAAGTTCGTCACCGGCCGGTTCGACCGGGTCCTGCTGGACGCTCAGTGCACCGGAGAGGGCCTGGTCGACCTGCGTGACCCCGCCGCGCTGCGGTACTGGAACGAGGAGCGGGTGAGGAACTACGGCTGGTTGCAGCGCAAGATGCTGGTCGCGGCCTGCCGGCTGCTGCGTCCTGGCGGCATCCTGGTCTACTCGACCTGCACGTTCGGGCCGGAGGAGAACGAAGCTCCGCTGAGCTATCTGTTGCGCCACCATCCCGTTGAGGTGTGCCCGATCGAGGTCGACATCGACGCCTGGGCGCCGGGCGCGTGGCGGCCGGGCCTGCGCCGCTGGCGCTCGGAGGCGTTTGATCCGGCGCTCGCCGGGGCACGACGGATCCTGCCGGGCGGGGAGTTCGAGGGCTTTTTCGTCTGCAAGCTGCGGAAGCTGTCGGACTAAGAGCGCCCGGCAATAGGGGCGTGGATCAAGGAGCGGGGCTGGGGTGCGTGCATCGCGAGGCGGCGGAGGGAGTCACCGGAGGTGTTGGGTGGCGACCGACGACAACGCGGCGAGGTGCGTGTCCTGGCCCCGCGACGCCGCGTCCCCTGTTGCCGGGCGCGCTAAGCCGACTGGACTGAGCCGACTGGACTGAGCCGACTGGGCCGGGCGCGGTCGCGGCACGGTGACCCCGATTCGACATACCCGTTACCGGTTCTGTAGTCTCGGTTCCTGCGGCGCTGTGCGCTGCAGGTTTGACCTGTGTCTTGCGCCATCCACTGGCGCCGTGGCCCGTCCTGCCGGGCCGGCGGCGACTTCGGACGGCCCGGCTCCACGTCAGGTGGGCGGGCGCACCTCCACGGCAGACCACTCGGGTTACCCGGGGGTTTTTCGAGAGTGAGCGACACGCCCGACCGCGTGGGTCGGACACAGCCGACATAACAGCAGGTACCGGCAGGACGGAAGAGGAACGGGAGCGGCGTTGCCGACGATCCAGCAGTTGGTCCGCAAGGGCCGGCAGGACAAGGTCGAGAAGACCAAGACCCCGGCACTCAAGGGGAGCCCGCAGCGTCGTGGCGTGTGCACCCGCGTCTACACGACCACGCCCAAGAAGCCCAATTCGGCGCTTCGCAAGGTCGCCCGCGTCCGGCTCCACAGCGGGATGGAGGTCACGGCCTACATCCCCGGGGTGGGGCACAACCTGCAGGAGCACTCGATCGTCCTGGTCCGCGGCGGCCGGGTGAAGGACCTTCCGGGCGTCCGTTACAAGATCGTACGCGGGACGCTGGACACCCAGGGCGTCCGCAACCGCAAGCAGGCGCGCAGCAAGTACGGAGCGAAGAAGGAGAAGGCCTGATGCCACGCAAGGGCCCGGCTCCCAAGCACGCCGTCGTCGTCGATCCGGTCTACGGCTCACCGCTGGTGACAGCGCTGGTCAACAAGGTTCTCCTGAGCGGCAAGAAGTCGCTGGCCGAGCGGATCGTCTACGGCGCGCTCGAGGGTGCCCGGGAGAAGACCGGCAATGACCCCGTGGTCACGCTCAAGCGTGCCCTCGACAACGTCAAGCCGACCCTGGAGGTGCGCAGCCGCCGGGTTGGCGGCGCCACCTACCAGGTGCCGGTCGAGGTGCGCTCGAGCCGGAGCACCACCCTCGCGCTTCGCTGGCTGGTGGGCTACGCCCGGCAGCGGCGTGAGAAGACCATGACCGAGCGCCTCATGAACGAGCTGATCGACGCGAGTAACGGTCTCGGCGCGAGCGTGAAGCGGCGCGAGGACACCCACAAGATGGCGGAGTCCAACAAGGCCTTCGCCCACTACCGCTGGTAACTAACATGTCTGCTGACGTACGTGCCGCGCTGGCTTCGACCCGCAACATCGGGATCATGGCCCACATTGACGCGGGCAAGACCACGACCACCGAGCGGATCCTTTTCTACACCGGCGTCAATTACAAGATCGGTGAAGTCCATGATGGCGGTGCCACCATGGACTGGATGGAGCAGGAGCAGGAGCGGGGGATCACGATCACCTCCGCCGCCACCACCTGTATGTGGCGTGACCACACCATCAACATCATCGATACCCCGGGGCACGTCGACTTCACGGTCGAGGTGGAACGCTCGCTGCGTGTCCTCGACGGCGCCGTCGCGGTCTTCGACGCCGTGGCCGGGGTCGAGCCGCAGAGCGAGACGGTCTGGCGCCAGGCTGACCGCTACAACGTCCCGCGGATCGCGTTCGTCAACAAGATGGACCGGGTCGGCGCTGAGTTCCACCGCTGCGTGGACATGATGGTTGACCGCCTCGCCGCGACACCGGCCGTCATCCAGCTCCCGTGGGGTGTCGAAGCCGACTTCAAAGGTGTCATCGACCTGGTTGCCATGAAGGGCCTGCTCTGGCACACCGAGGACAAGGGCGCCTCCTACGAGACCGTCGACATCCCGCGTGACCACGCCGAGGCCGCGCAGGAGTGGCGGGACAAGCTCGTCGAGACCGTCGCCGAGAACGACGACAGCCTGATGGAGCTGTATCTCGAGGGCGAGGAGCCGAGCGAGGAGCAGCTGCGGGCGGCACTGCGCCGGGCGACCCTGGTCGGCTCGGTGAATCCCGTCCTGTGCGGATCGGCGTTCAAGAACAAGGGCGTGCAGCCGATGCTCGACGCCGTCGTGGACTACCTGCCGAGCCCGCTGGACATCGGTGTCACGATCGGCCACGCGATGGGCCGCGAGGAGAACGAGGTCGCGCGCCGGCCGGACGAGAGCGAGCCCTTCTCCGCGCTCGCCTTCAAGATCATGACCGATCCGTACGTCGGGAAGCTGACCTACATCCGGGTCTACTCGGGACGGCTCACCGCCGGCTCACCGGTGCTGAACTCGACCAAGGACCGCAAGGAGCGGATCGGTCGCATCCTGCAGATGCACGCCAACCACCGCGAGGATCGCGACGGTGTCGGCGCGGGCCAGATCGTCGCGGTGGTCGGCCTGAAGAACACGACCACCGGTGACACGCTCTGCGACCCGAACAGCCCGATCATCCTGGAGTCGATGACCTTCCCGGCCCCGGTCATCAGCGTCGCGATCGAGCCGAAGACCAAAGCCGACCAGCAGAAGCTGGGTACGGCTATCGGCCGCCTCGCCGAGGAGGACCCGACCTTCCAGGTCCGGACCGACGACGAGACCGGTCAGACGATCATTGCGGGCATGGGCGAGCTGCACTTGGACGTACTCGTCGACCGGATGCGCCGCGAGTTCGGTGTCACCGCCAACGTCGGCAAGCCGCAGGTCGCCTACCGCGAGACCATCCGCCGCAAGGTCGAGAAGGTCGACTACACGCACAAGAAGCAGACCGGTGGCTCGGGGCAGTATGCCCGAGTGATCATCGATCTCGAGCCTTCCGGCGGTGACGGCGGTGGTTACGAGTTCGCGAACAAGGTCACCGGTGGCCGCATCCCACGCGAGTACATCCCGTCCGTCGACGCTGGCTGCCAGGAGGCGATGGAGTTCGGTGTCCTCGCCGGCTACCCCCTCGTCGACGTGAAGGTCACCCTGACCGATGGTCAGTACCACGATGTCGACTCGTCCGAGCTCGCTTTCAAGATCGCCGGTTCGATGGCTTTCAAGGAGGCGGCCCGCAAGGCCGACCCGGTTCTGCTCGAGCCGATGATGGCGGTCGAGGTCACCACCCCTGAGGACTACATGGGTGACGTGATCGGCGACCTCAACTCACGGCGTGGGCAGATCCAGGCCATGGACGAGCGGGCCGGCGCGCGCATCGTCAAGGCGACCGTCCCGCTGTCGGAGATGTTCGGTTACGTCGGAGACCTGCGGTCGAAGACATCCGGCCGGGCTTCCTACTCGATGCAGTTCGACTCCTACGCCGAGGTCCCGGCGGGGGTTGCCAAGGAAATCATCGCGAAAGCACGCGGGGAGTGACGGGTGGCCGGGGCGGGGCCTAACCAGCGCCGCACCAGGCCCGACACGACCACGATCATTAGCACGGCACGACACCACCCGTCCTTGGAGGGACACCCGTGGCGAAGCAGAAGTTCGAGCGGAACAAGCCGCATGTCAACATCGGTACCATCGGTCACATCGACCATGGCAAGACCACGCTGACCGCGGCCATTACCAAGGTCCTGCACGACGCACACCCCGAGCTGAACCCCTTCACGCCGTTCGACCAGATCGACAAGGCGCCGGAGGAGAAGGCCCGCGGCATCACGATCTCGATCGCCCACGTCGAGTACCAGACCGACAACCGGCACTACGCCCACGTTGACTGCCCCGGTCACGCCGACTACATCAAAAACATGATCACGGGTGCCGCCCAGATGGACGGCGCGATCCTGGTCGTGTCGGCCACCGACGGCCCGATGCCGCAGACCAGGGAGCACGTGCTGCTCGCTCGCCAGGTCGGCGTGCCTTACATCGTCGTGGCGTTGAACAAGGCCGACATGGTCGACGACGAGGAGATCCTCGAGCTCGTCGAGCTCGAGGTGCGTGAGCTGCTGAGCTTGTACGAGTTTCCGGGTGACGACGTGCCGGTGGTTCGCGTCTCGGCGCTCAAGGCGCTTGAGGGCGACAAGGAGTGGGGCGCGAAGCTGCTGGAACTCATGCAGGCTGTCGACGACTCCATCCCGGAGCCCGAGCGCGACATCGACAAGCCCTTCCTCATGCCGATCGAGGACGTCTTCACGATCACCGGTCGTGGCACCGTTGTCACCGGTCGGGTGGAGCGAGGCGTTGTCAAGGTCAGTGAGACCGTCGAGATCGTCGGTATCCGACCGGATGTCACCACGACGACCGTCACCGGTGTCGAGATGTTCCGCAAGCTGCTCGACGAGGGGCGTGCCGGTGACAACGTCGGTCTGCTCCTGCGTGGGGTGAAGCGCGAGGACGTCGAGCGCGGCCAGGTCGTTGTCAAGCCGAAGTCGATCATGCCGCACACCAACTTCGAGGCGCAGGTCTACATCCTCAGCAAGGACGAGGGTGGCCGCCACACGCCGTTCTTCAACAACTACCGTCCGCAGTTCTACTTCCGGACCACGGACGTGACCGGTGTCGTGACCCTTCCTGAGGGCACCGAAATGGTCATGCCGGGCGACAACACCGAGATGACGGTCGAGCTTATCCAGCCGATCGCCATGGAGGAGGGCCTGCGGTTCGCCATCCGTGAGGGTGGCCGGACCGTTGGCGCCGGTCGCGTCACCAAGATCCTCAAGTAGTCGCCGCGAGCGGCGGGCCGCGGGCCCTGTGGGGCCTTTCCGCCCGCCGCTCGCGCGGTGCACAGACTTGTCAACAAGCGGTACATCCGGCGGCAGCTCCGGCCAGGAACGGACCCTGCAGGGCCAGCGAGCCGGACGAGACAGACAGGACAGGCGAAGCCCACCATGGCGGCACAGAAGATCCGCATCCGGCTCAAGGCCTACGACCACGAGATCATCGATAGTTCGGCGCGAAAGATCGTCGAGACGGTGACGCGGACTGGTGCGCAGGTCGCGGGACCGGTGCCGCTGCCGACGGAGAAGAACGTCTACTGCGTGATCCGGTCGCCGCACAAGTACAAGGACAGCCGTGAGCACTTTGAGATGCGCACGCACAAGCGGCTGATCGACATTCTTGACCCGACGCCGAAGACGGTCGACTCGCTGATGCGCCTCGACCTGCCAGCGGGTGTCGATATCGAGATCAAGCTTTAAAGGGGCCGGCGCAGTCATGCTCAATCGCAACTACAGGGGCCTGCTGGGCACCAAGCTCGGGATGACCCAGGTATGGGACGCCAACAACCGCATCGTCCCGGTCACGGTGATTAAGGCCGGTCCGAACGTGGTGACGCAGATCAGGACTCCCGATTCGGACGGCTATTCGGCGGTCCAGCTCGGTTACGGTGAAGTCGACCCCCGTCGGGTGACCCAGCCGCTGCGCGGTCACTTCGCGCGCGCCGGGGTGCCTCCCCGGCGCCATCTGGTCGAGCTGCGCACGGCGGACGCCGCCAGGTACCGGCCCGGCCAGGAACTGACCGGAGCGGTCTTCGCCGCGGGCGCGGTGGTGGACGTAACGGGAACATCCAAGGGCAAGGGCTTCGCCGGTGTGATGAAGCGGCACGGCTTCAAGGGCCTTGGCGCCGGCCACGGAGTCGAGCGCAAGCACCGTTCACCGGGCTCGGTCGGCGGCTGCGCCACTCCCGGCCGGGTCTTCAAGGGCCTGCGCATGGCTGGGCGGATGGGGCATGAGCGCGTCACCGTTGCGGGCCTGACCGTCCACGCGGTCGACACCGAACGTGGTTTTTTGTTGATCAAAGGTGCGGTGCCCGGCCCTGACGGGGGCTTGGTGCTCGTCCGCAGCGCGGCGAAACGTCCCGCACCCGCTGACTTTGAGCCCGCTGACTTCGGCCCGCCGCCGAGACGCCTGTCACGAGCGGTGACGCTGTGACGTCCAGTGAGGAGGTATCGGCATGAGCGCAGCGACGACGTCAGCGCGCGCCCGGTCGCGGACTTCCGCGGCTGCCGCCGCCGTGCCCGAGACCCGCACGATCGTTGTCCACGCTCCCACCGGTGGTGAGGTCGGCAGCGCACAACTGCCCGGGGCGGTGTTCGACGTCGCGCTGAACGTCCCGCTCATCCACCAGGTGGTGGTGGCGCAGCTCGCCGCGGCGCGCCAGGGCACCCACTCCACGCTGACCCGCGGCGAGGTCCGCGGTGGTGGGCGTAAGCCCTACCGGCAGAAGGGCACCGGCCGGGCCCGGCAGGGCTCGCTGCGCGCCCCGCAGTTCACCGGCGGTGGCATCGTTCACGGCCCCAAGCCTCGCTCCTACGACCAGCGGACGCCCAAGAAGATGAAGGCCGCCGCGCTGCGTGGGGCCCTGTCCGACCGGGCGCGCAACAACCGGATCCACGTTGTGTCGTCGCTGGTTGCCGGTGCGACCCCGTCGACAAAGGCCGCGCTCACGGCGCTTCGGACGATCGCTGATACCCGCCGGGTGCTGGTGGTGGCGGCCCGGGACGACGAGCTCACCTGGAAGAGCCTGCGCAACGTCCCCGCTGTGCACCTGCTTGATCCCGGCCAGCTCAACACCTACGACGTGCTCGTCAGCGACGATGTGGTGTTCACCGAGGGCGCTCTGGCTGCCTTCCTGGCCCGGTCACAGGTGCTGGCGGCACAGGATGGGTCCTTCGTCCCGGCTGGCGATGCGGAGCCGCTGGGCACCCAGGAGTCGCGGGCCCGGTCCGACGATGGCGCGGAAGCCGAGGAGGAAGCCAAGTGATCGCCGATCCGCGTGACGTGATCATCAAGCCGGTCGTCTCCGAGAAGAGCTACGGCCTGTTGGACGAGAACGTCTACACGTTCATCGTCCGTCCGGGCGCGAACAAGACCGAGATCAAGATTGCGGTCCAGCAGATTTTCAACGTCCGGGTGCTGCGGGTGAACACCATCAACCGCTCGGGTAAGCGCAAGCGCACCAAGGCCGGTTGGGGTCAGCGCAAGTCCACCAAGCGGGCCATGGTCAGTCTGGCTCCCGGGGACACCATCGAGATCTTCGGAGGCCCTGGTGCATGAGAGGGCTTTCAGTCTGATCGCGTTCGGCTCGCAGACCACCACCACGCCGGGATCCAGCGGGATA